>CACYEB010000073.1 GCA_902773305.1 uncultured Bacteroidia bacterium | reverse complement strand
TGTGCCCAGGACAAGATTTGAACTTGCACGCCCTAAATCAGGCACTACCCCCTCAAAGTAGCGTGTCTACCAATTTCACCACCTGGGCAGGTGTTCCTTTGGGGAATGCAAAGGTATGCTATTTTTTCAATTAAGCAAAGTTATTTTCAAATATTTTCTTTTTAGGGCCAGAAGGTGTACCTTTGAGGTTCGGACAAAAACTAAAATCACATAGACAATGATTACTATCGACAAGGGCGGATGCAGCGCATTCGCAAACGAGCAACAGATTAATGAATATATCGGCAAAGCCCTCGAAGGTTTTGACACTCTCGAGAACGGCAGCGGTGCCGGCAATGACTTCATCGGCTGGAACCATCTTCCGGGCAGCATCACCAGGGAGGTGATTGATGAGTACAAGAAGATTGTCGACCGCTGGCAGGCAATGGAAATCGATACGGTGGTAGTAATCGGCATCGGCGGAAGCTACCTTGGAGCCAAGGCGGCCATCAGTGCGCTCGGCCACAATTTCACGGCAAAAATACCCAACAAGGGGATGCATATTCTCTTTGCCGGAAGCAATCTCAGCGAAGACTATCTGGCAGAGCTCACCGATGTCATCGAGAACCGTAACACCGCGTGCGTCGTGATTTCAAAGTCCGGGACCACCACGGAACCGGCAGTCGCATTCCGCATCGTCAAGCAGTATATAGAGCAGAAGTACGGCCTTGCCGAATCGGCAAAGCGCATCGTTGCCGTCACCGACCGCAACCGTGGCGCCCTCAAGAGTATGGCCACCGCAAAAGGTTATTCATCTTTCGTGATAGAAGACAACATCGGCGGCCGCTATTCCGTGCTGACTCCCGTGGGTCTGCTGGCCATAGCACTTGCCGGATATGACATCGACGCCATGGTCCGCGGCGCACAGGAAGCGGAGAAGGTTTGCGGCGAGCGAAGCGAAAACAACCCTGCAATCCAGTATGCCGCTCTTCGCAATATGTTGTACGATGCCGGCTACAAGACCGAAATCCTGGTCAATTACAACCCCAGGCTCCTCTACGTGTCCGAATGGTGGAAGCAGCTTTACGGCGAGAGCGAGGGCAAGGACGGCAAAGGTATCTTCCCTGCAAGCGTGACCAACACCACCGACCTGCATTCGATGGGGCAGTACATCCAGGAGGGGGAACGTACCCTGTTTGAGACAGTACTGCACGTGGCAAATTGCAGGCGTGAGATGCTCATCCCCTTTGACAAAGACAATCTTGACAACCTCAACTACCTGGCGGGCAGGCGCGTAGAAGAGTGCAACGAAGCCGCGATGAACGCTACCATAATGGCGCATATCGACGGCGGCGTCCCGCAGATCAAGGTGGATATGGAGCGCGTGGACGAGTTCAACCTCGGATGGCTGTTCTACTTCTTTGAGAAGGCCTGCGGCATCAGCGGCTACGTGCTGGGCGTGAACCCGTTCAACCAGCCCGGCGTGGAAGCCTACAAGAAGAATATGTTCGCCCTGCTGGGCAAGCCCGGCTATGAGGAGCTGGCCGCCGAACTCAGGAAGAGGATGTAAAGGGTACGGGCCGCGGCCTAGAAGATATCCTCCTTGTCTTTGATATCCTTTATACGCAGCTGGATATTGGCAAGGCCGCGGTAATAGTTCTCCGCTATGGAGTAGCAGATATCGATGGGATTTCCGTCCTGGATATGTGCAAAGTGCTCCGACTGGTTGAAGGCGATTGCCGACATCGGCAGGTATGGTCCGCCTTCCTGTATCAGCTCCAGTTTGAGATGCCCGTTGTCGGTGCCCACGCACCGGCCGTTGCCGTTGTCATAGACCCTCTCCGACCAGAACACGGGCGACGGATTGCCCGGCCCGAATGGCTGGAATTGCTTGAGCAGCCTGAAGAATTTGGGAGTTATCTGGTTGAATTCCAGGTATGAATCCACATTTATGATGGGAGTCAGGATGTCGTCGTTGATGACCTTGGCCACGTGTTCTTCGAACCTGCGGGAGAACTCTGCGAAATTCTCTTCTTTCATCGTGAGGCCTGCGGCGTAGGTGTGCCCGCCGAAGTTTTCCAACAGGTCGGAACAGGACTCGATAGCCTCGTACAGGTCGAACCCCGCCACGGAGCGGGCGCTGCCGGCGATGAATCCCCCGGCCGACTTGGTGAGGACGATGGTGGGACGGTAGAATGCCTCCACGAGCCTCGACGCCACGATGCCCACGACGCCCTTGTGCCAGGACGGGTTATAGACGATGGTCGATTTCTTGTTGTCGAACTCGCTGCTGTCCTTGACCATATTGATGGCCTCGAGGGTTATCTCGCGGTCTATGCTCTTGCGCTCGTTGTTGTGGTTGTTGATCTCGTCGCCTATCTTGCGGGCGCTCTCGTCGTCTCCGGCAATCAGCAGATCGACCGCGGTGCGACCCGACTCCATACGTCCGGCGGCATTGATGCGAGGCCCTATCTTGAACACTATCTCGTCTATCGTGATCAGGTGCTTGTCAAGGCCGGCGAGCTTGATTATGGACTGCAGTCCCTTGCGGGGATGGCTGTTGAGCTGTTTGAGGCCATAATAGGCCAGCACGCGGTTTTCGCCGGTGACCGACACCAGGTCCGAGGCGATGCTCACCACCAGCAAGTCCAGCAGTTCCAGCACCTGCTCGCGGTGGATGCCGTGGGTCATCGCGTATGCCTGCGCCAGTTTGAATCCCACGCCGCACCCCGACAGGTCGTCGAAGGGATAGGTATTGTCGAACCGCTTGGGGTCAAGCACGGCCACCGCCCCCGGAAGTTCCGAATCGGGAAGATGGTGGTCGCAGATAATGACGTCGATGTCGAGATTCGCGGCGTAATTGACCTTCTCTATCGCCTTGATGCCGCAGTCGAGGGTGATGATAAGGCTGCACCCTTTCTTGTGGGCGTAGTCTATCCCTTTGTACGAAAGGCCGTAGCCCTCGTCGTAGCGGTCGGGGATGTAGTAGTTGAGCAGATATTCGTCGGTGACCGACTTCAAGAAGATGTACATCAACGCCACTGCAGTGGTGCCGTCCACGTCATAGTCGCCGTAGATCAATATCTTCTCCTTGCGGTTCACCGCCAGTTCGATGCGGTCCACCGCCTTCTGCATATCCACCATCAGGAACGGGTCGTGCAGCATGCTCAGGTCGGGGCGGAAAAACTCGCGCGCCTCTTCGTAGCTCTTGATGCCGCGCTGCACCAGCAGATTTGACAGGACGGGGTCGATGCCGAGCTCTTGGGCGAGCTGGCGCACCAGGACGGGATTGCCCGCCTCTTTAACTATCCATTTCCTGTCAACGATAGGTGTCATAATTTAGCAAAGATACCCCATAATTTCGTTTTTGGCAAAAAATAAACTATTTTTGTGGGAAAATGCATAACCAGGCACATTAGACGATGGAAATCTCTCAACTCAACGAACAGGAGCAGGGTCGCAGGGAGTCGCTTTCCCGTTTGCGCGAACTCGGCATCGAACCTTATCCCGCAGCGGAATATGTGGTCAATGCCTCAACTGCCGACATCAAGGCGGGCTACGACGATGAAAAGCATAATTTCGCGGATGTCTCCATAGCCGGCCGCATTATGAGCCGCCGCATTATGGGCGCAGCCTCCTTTATGGAGCTTCAAGACGACGCCGGCCGCATACAGGTCTATGTCAAGCGCGACGAAATCTGCCCCGGAGAAGACAAGACCCTCTACAACACCGTGTTCAAGAAGTTGCTCGACATCGGCGACATCGTGGGTATCACCGGATTTGCATTCATCACCCAGACAGGCCAGCTGAGCGTACACGCCAAAAGCCTGACCGTGCTCAGCAAGTCGCTGCGCGTACTTCCGATTGTCAAGACCGACGCCGACGGAACCGTTCACGACGGATTCACCGACCCGGAGTTGCGCTACCGCCAGCGCTACGTAGATCTCATCGTGAACCCGGAGGTCCGCGACGTGTTTGTCAAACGCGCCAGGATTATCGCCACGATGCGCGAATACTTCAATGAGAACGGCTGCCTGGAGGTCGAGACTCCTATCTTGCAGAGCATCCCCGGCGGTGCGGCGGCGCGTCCGTTCGTGACCCATCACAACACCCTGGACATTCCGCTGTATCTGCGTATTGCCAACGAACTCTACCTCAAGCGCCTGATAGTGGGCGGTTTCAAGGGAGTGTACGAGTTTGCCAAGGATTTCCGCAACGAGGGTATGGACCGTACCCACAATCCCGAGTTTACCTGTATGGAGATCTATGTGGCCTACAAGGACTACAACTGGATGATGAAATTTGTGGAGACCATGCTCGAAAAAGTCGCTATGGCCACCAACGGCCGCACCAGGTTCGACGTCTGGGGCAACGAGATCGAGTTCAAGGCTCCCTACCGCCGCCTGCCGATGCTGGAGGCCATCAAGGAATATGCCGGAGTGGATATCTCCGCTATGAGCGAAGATGAACTGCGCAAGACCTGCATAGAGAAGAATGTCCCCATAGACCCGTCGTTCGGCTACGGCAAGCTGGTGGACGCCATCTTTGGCGAGTATTGCGAGAAGAACCTCATACAGCCCACCTTCATCACCGACTATCCTGTGGAGATGAGTCCGCTCACCAAGCGTCACCGCAGCAATCCCCGCCTGACCGAGCGTTTCGAGCTCTTTGTGAACGGCAAGGAGCTGGCCAACGCCTACAGCGAACTCAACGACCCCATTGACCAGTTCGAGCGTTTCGAAGACCAGGCCCGCCTGAAAGCCAAAGGCGACGACGAGGCTATGTACATCGATATGGACTTTGTCCGCGCACTGGAATACGGTATGCCGCCCACATCGGGCCTTGGAATGGGAATAGACCGACTCACGATGTTTATGACCAATTCCACCACCATTCAGGACGTGCTCTTCTTCCCGCAGATGAAACCGGAGAAGAAGGCC
>CACYEB010000072.1 GCA_902773305.1 uncultured Bacteroidia bacterium | reverse complement strand
CCGCGTGGGCGTTATGAGCACCTACCTGCTGGCTCAGACACTGCTGGCCATAGGATCTTTCCGACTCATATCCGAGGAATAAAAACTGCCCCCGCTAATGCGAAGGGCAGATTGTAGCCGGATGCTCGAAAGGGTTTGCGACCGGCGTTAGCAAGGGAGGGAACCGACCGAGCGTCAGGGAGCAAAACTTTCAAGCGAAGGCATCTGCCCTTCGCAACAGAGCGCAGAAAAAGCTTCGCGCAGGGAACAGGGGTTTTATGTTCTCCATGGCCCGGAGCGAAGCTTTTTCGTGGCTAAGCGAAGTGTTATACGCTACTGCTGGGCTGCTTCCAACCTTGCCACGCCCTCCATAAGGGAGGCGCCACTGGTCTGTGCGCCCATAGAGGCGGTGCCTTCGGTGAAGGTGGTACCCCAGAAATAATCGCAATACATACGTGGATACATCTTGCGGTCAAGATGCTTGTCCAGTGTCTTTGCACAGAGCATCAATTTTTCGCGGATGGTCTGTGCGGTACGGCTTTCGGCATTGTCGTCCAGCACATAGTTAACTGCGTATGGTATCAGTATGGCCTTGAAAAGGCTCTGGTCCATATCGGTACCTTCGTGACGCAGCACTCCGGTAGCGGAGTCGTTGCAGCGGTTGCTGGTGAAAGCATACTGCAACACGACCCCGGCCTTGTCCATATACGCCTGATCGCCGGTGATGTGATAAAGTGCGCGACAGGCTTCACCCAGAGTTCCCTGAGTGTAGGTCAACGGCGGCTCCTCTGCACGTTCGCTGTCGGGCATATGGTCTATGCAAGCCTTATACAGCGTCTTTGCGATATCCAGATACTCACCCTTATATATGATGTATAGTTTGGAAGCGACCAGGCATGAAGGAGCATTCGTGCAGGCGTTGAAATTGGTCACATCTTCCGGACGGTTGGTCCAGGGAAGCGCCAGACCTCCGCTATAGGAGAGCCTGCGGGGCCATATATACCTGTCGAATACTTCTTTGGCCGTGTCCCGATACTTTGTTTCGCCCGAAACCTCGCTGATGCGCATCAGTGTCAGGCATATCCAGGCCATATCGTCGGTCCAGACATTGAAAAATCCGCCGTACGCACCCTCGCCCCGGAAGTCGCGATTGTAGTTGTTGGCGTAGTTGGCGTACCACTTGTCCGCATAAGCCAGATAAGTCTCCTTGAGCGACTCGTTGCGCTCTGCGGCATACAACAGCACATCCAATGCGTGGGCCTGCTGCCAGTAAATGTACTGGGAAGAGCGCGCCACATCGTTGGGGGTTGACCAGAACGTGCCGGTACTCTTGTCCATAAAATTGGCAACCAGCACATTGGTGCAGGAGTCGGCCAGTGCCGCCCACTTGCCGCTCTGGTCCACTGCCGGGACGGTAGTTGACGGAATCGGCTTGCTGCCGTGGGAAGGATTGATCGGCTCGATGGCATTGTTGCAGGCGCAGGAAATGAGCGCCACAGCCGCGAATACAAACAGAATCCTTTTCATATACAATACTTATCTTGAAACCGGAGGACGAGACGCATTCCAGAAGTCGGACGGCTCAGGGCCCATCTCAAGCACCAGCTCGCCGCCGGCAAAAATGTCCTTGCGGTAGAGCCAGTTCTGCTCCAGCGGCTTGCCGTTGAAGGTCGCAGACTGCACATAATAGTTCTCCGGGCCATTGTTTTCGGTGCGGATCACCAGCGTCTTGCCGGTGGCATTATACGGACTCAGATGTATGGTAATCTTGTCAAAGATGGGGCTGCCTATCTGGTAGGTAGGCTCCACCGGAGCGCCGCCCTGCACGTCGAACAGGCCGATGCCGGCAAGCACATACCAGGCGCCCAACTGACCCTGGTCCTCGTCCTGGCCATAGCCGTAGCCGTGAAGACCGTCGGTGCCGTAGAACTCGTCGCAGATCAGGCGCACCCACTTCTGGGTGAGATACGGCCGGCCGGAGAAATTGAACAGCCAGGGCTCGTGCAGGCACGGCTGGTTGCCGTGATTGTAGGGGCTGTTGAGACCGGAGAACGCATAGGTGGTTTTGCCGCCGCCGAAGATGCTCTTGCGTGCCTCGGTAAAGATGGAATCCAGGCGCTGGTTGAATACGTCGCCTCCCAGGCGTGCCTGGAGAGAGTCTATGTGATGAGGCACGAAGAATGTATACTGCACGGCATTGCCCTCCTGGAAGCCGCGCCACGACTCGAGCGGATCAAAGTTGTCTATGAATGCCCCGCCGGGAACGCGCGGACGCACCAGTTTGAGCTCATCGTCAAACACTTTGGCCCAGCCGTCGGAGAGTTCCATCAGCTTTTGGTAGTCCTCCTCAT
>CACYEB010000071.1 GCA_902773305.1 uncultured Bacteroidia bacterium | reverse complement strand
CAAGGACTATCTGAAGCTTTCGTGCGATACTGTCTATGAGATAGGCCTGACCCCCAACCGCATAGACGGTGCCTCGCACATCGGCGTGGCGCGCGACCTCTATGCCTGGTGCCGCCTGAACAACGTCCCCGTGGAGTGGACCCTCCCGCAGCCCTCGATCGAACTTAAGGGCGAGGGCAAGGCTGTCCCGGTGGAGGTGACAGCGGCAGAAGACGCCCCCCGCTATATCGGTATCACCTTCAAGGATGTAAAGGTGGGCCCGTCTCCCGAATGGCTGCGCGACCGCCTGAATTCGGTGGGCCAGCGTCCCATCAACAACATAGTCGATATCACCAATTTCATACTCAACGAATACTGCCAGCCGCTGCATTGCTTTGACCTCAAGGAGATCGAAGGAGGCAAGGTGATTGTACGCAGGGCTGCCGAAGGGGAGAAGATGGTGACCCTGGACGGCGTGGAGCGTACCCTCTGCGACCGCGACCTGGTGATTGCCAATACCCGCGAGCCTATGTGCATCGCCGGCGTATTCGGCGGCGAAAAATCGGGTGTGACGGAGGCGACGACCGACGTCTTCCTGGAGATTGCGTACTTCAACCCCGTCACCATCCGCAAGACAAGCAAGCGCCTTGGCCTCAAGACCGATGCTTCTTTCCGCTACGAGCGCGGTATAGACCCTACAAATACGATGGTTGCCGCCCGTCGCGCCGCCCAGCTTATCTGCGAGCTTTCCGGAGCCCGGATAGTGGGCGAACCCCAGGAGTTCTGCGCCCGCGAGTTCAAGCGCGCCGAGGTGGATCTGGACTACGGCCGTATGTTCGGCCTGATGGGCAAGAATATCGGCGAGAAGACCGTAAAGGACATACTCGGCTGGCTCGGATACGTGATACTGAGCGAGAATGCTTCCGGCTGCCGCGTGAGTGTCCCCGCCTGCTATGTGGATGTCACCCGCGAATGCGACGTGGTGGAGGAGGTGCTTCGCATCTACGGTTACAACAACATCGAGCTGCCCGGAGGTATGAAGGCCAGCATCCAGCCAACTCCCCATCCCGATCCCGAAGTTGTCCGCAAGAGTGTCAGCGACCTGCTCACCGGCCGCGGCTTCTGCGAGATTATGAACAATTCGCTCACCAGGAGCGCATATTACGAACGGCTCAAGACTTTCCCCGCAGAGAATTGCGTTCGGCTTTTGAACCCGCTCAGCTCCGATCTGGATTGTATGCGCCAGAGCCTGATTCCCGCTGCGCTGGAGACAGTGTCATATAATATCAAGCACCAGAACAATACTCTCCGTCTCTATGAGATAGGCAACGTGTACAGCTACACTGCCGATAAGGAAGATGCTCTCACCGGAGCAAATCTCAAGAATTACCACGAAGAGCTCAAACTCTCGCTGGTGGTGAGCGCTCCCGCCGCAAAGGCGTGGAGGGTGGCTGCCGGTGCCGGTTCGTTCTTCGAACTCAAGGGTTATGTGGAACTGCTGGCAAAGCGTTTCGGAATGAGCCTTTACGATATGGAAGAGGCTCCTGCGCCCGCCGACCTGTTCAGCGAAGGGCTTATCTATTCGCTGCAGGGCAAGCCTTTCGTGACTATGGGTACAGTATCCGGCCAGTTGCTCAAGATGTTTGACATCAAGCAGCCGGTATTCGTGGCCGAGGTCTGCTGGAATACGCTTATGACAATCGTGCGTCGCGACAAGGTGAAATATCGCGAACTGCCCAGATATCCCGAGGTAAGGCGTGATCTGGCTCTGTTGCTTGAAGAGAAGGTGTCGTTTGCCGACATCCGCAGGGAGGCCCTCCGTGCAGAAAAGGCGTTGATCAAGAGCGTGAGCCTGTTTGACGTTTACCGCGGAGCCAAGATACCTGCAGACAAAAAGCAATATGCCCTGAGTTTTGTGCTTCAGAATCCCGAACAGACCCTTACCGACGAGGCGGTGGACCGCATAATGGACAAGCTGCTCAAGACCTTCGAGAGCAAGTTCGGCGCTACTTTGAGGTAATTTTCCTTACCAGCAGGGCAAGCAGCAGAAGCAAGAAAAGGAAACTGCATAAACGGCCTGTTACATCGCCATAGGTGGTGTAGCAGGTTTTTTTATAGTTGAGGTTGACTGTGCCGCGGATGGCCGTGGGTTCCCACCATCCGGTTCGCTGCTGCACATCGCCCCGCTGATTGATAAATCCGCTGATGCCGGTGTTGGCCACGTGCACCACGTCCCTGCGGGTCTCTATGGCCCGGAGCTTGGCAAAACGGAAATGCTGGCGGTAGCCGGGGGTGTCGCCCCACCATCCGTCGTTGGTAATCACCGCGGTAAAACCGGCGCCGTATTTGGCCGTGCGACGGTAATACTCTCCGTAAATCGACTCGTAGCAAATCATTACGCCAACCTGGCCGCCGTCCCTGTCGGTGAGGTTGTTGACATCGTCGCTCACTCCGTAGCTGCTCATAGAGCCGCCGAAGAGTTCGAAAACCTTGCCCAGGAAACCAAGATACCGCTGGTAGGGGAGTATCTCCACCGCCGGCACAAGTTTGGATTTGTGGTAGAAATTCCGCATCCCGGTGGTGTCAATCATCATTGCCGTGTTGTATGAGCAGTACCATTGGCTGCCTACCGGCCTGGCATTGTATGGAGCAACGGCTTTGCTGGGGAAGAGGCGGTAGGTGATGGCGCCAAGGATGAAACTTGACTGCGGATAGTCCTGCAGAAGCTCCTCGATGCCATTGTAGGTGACGTTGGTCTGCGGACAATCCAGATTGAATTGGAATGTATATGTCTCCGGGGTGATTACGTATCGGGTGCTGTCGGTAATCCGGCTTCGCACAAGGGAGAGCATCGCGGCATCCTGCACCTCCTGGCTCAGGCCGCCGTGCTTCTCGGTGTAGGAATCGATGTTGGGCTGAACGGCCACCACTTCCAGCGGGTTGTCCGTCTCCTGATAGTGGTTGTATATGACCAGGGATACGGCGGTGGGTACTGCCAGCAGCAACAGTGACGTCAGAATCAGTGCAAAGCGCCGCCTCAGGGCATATTTGTCGCCCGGGCGGCCGAAATTGCGGTAGCTCTCATACAGGAAGATGTTGGATAGCCATATCCAAAGGCTCCCGCCCAGAAATCCGGTATATTCATACCACTGTGCGAGTCTGGGGCTGGTGGCCAGAGAGTTGCCAAGGATGAGCCACGGCCACGATATTTCGATGTCCTGATATATCCGCTCCCAGGCGATCCACATTGTGATGAGCAAAATGTAGCTCAGACCACCCTTGAAATATTTCCGGCTCCAGAGGAAAACCATAAAGATGGCCCACATCTGCAGGGAATTGAGCGAAATGGCGGCAAATGCGCCGGGAATAGATATCCAGTTGATCCAGAATGTGGTGGCGGTGTTGAAAAGCAGAAAGGCCAGATATACCCACCATCCCTTGCGCCTTACCTTGCCTTCCGATGCCAGGTCGGCGAATCTCAGCAGCGGGATAAAAGCGAAGAGTGCCACCCAACCGCAGTGGGGCACGAGAAACGGTATGGAAGCTAAGGCTGCGAACAGCAGTATGCAGAGCCAGATTTTACCTTTCATATTCCAAATGTAGCGAGTTTTTGAAAATTTTTTACAAACTTTGCGCCCTAATCAGTAGAAACGGGGATGTTTTGGTTTTGACAGCAATCGATTTCTACAGGTAAGCACGCCGAGAGTCGTGGCCCCTCTCGTAAATCTCAGACCTCAAGCCATAACTGGCACAAACAACTATGCACTCGCTGCGTAATTAGGCCAAGCCTGATTCCTTAATCTGCCTGTCAAGGACGGGCGGACGAGCGTCCCGCCGGATTTTTTTGGAAGTTCGGTCCGGAGTCCGGGGCGTAGGCAGAACGATTCCTGCTCGCACCTACTGCTTCTGTCGGTGCGCTAAGATCCAGAGGCTAAGGGAGCGTTAGCCCGCCGCCCGGCGGATTCTCCCCGACAATCAAAGGGTGGATAAGCGTGTAGAAAGCTTGCGGGGACGTTGTTTGGACGGCGGTTCGAGTCCGCCCATCTCCACATAATAATAGCCGGCATTGCCGGCTATTATTATGTGGAGACGTCAGCGCCTTGCGCTGACGCTCCTATTTTGCTAGGGGGCTCTGCCCCCTAAAACCCCTGCGGCGCAAAGCGCCGGCCGGTTACTTATGTGGGAATAAACTGTCCAT
>CACYEB010000070.1 GCA_902773305.1 uncultured Bacteroidia bacterium | reverse complement strand
GTCAAGTTCATTGAGCAGGGCTATCCTATGGATATGATGTGGGTGGAGCCGCAGTGGATGGAGACTTACTACGACTGGACGGTCAATAAAAAATGGGACTACAAGAAATTCCCGGGCCAGCCCTACTGGTATTCCAACGAGACGGTGAACGGCGAGCACGGCGGCAGCTTCATTTCACGTATGCACGCCCTCGGCTACAAGATCTGCCTCTGGCTGAACATCGACACCGATTTGAGCGTGATGGAAGAAGACAGGCTGGCAAAGGAGACCGGCGGTAAACTCTCAGGCCAGATCAATTGGTTCGACCACCTGAAAAAATTCCTGGGCAACGGAGTGGACGGCTTCAAACTGGACCCCGGTCAGACCGTGGACCGTCACCCCAACCGGAAATACTATAACGGCTACACCGACGCCGAGATGCACGAGGTGAACCAGGTGCTGCTGCCCAAGCAGTTCCTGGCAATGAACCGTGACTTCCGTGCCACCCGTTCGTTCCATCACTATTGCGGAGGATTTGCCGGAACCCAGCACTACACCGCAGCCACCACCGGTGACAGTGGCGGCGGGGTGCAGGTGCTTTATGACCAGCTCAACCTGCAACTGAGTGGTTACAACAACACCAGTTGCGACGTTGGTGCCAGCACCGACGGCCTCCATATGGGCATATTCCTCCCCTGGATGCAGATAAACAGCTGGTACAGCTTCAAGGAACCCTGGTATCAGCCTCTGGACGAGCAGCAGGTCTACCGCAACTATCTGCAGCTGCGCAACCGTATGGTGCCATATACATACAGCGCCGCACTCAAGGGCACTGTAGACGGCACCCCGGTGATGATGCCTATGCCTATGGCTTTTCCCGACGACCGCAACTGCGACGATATGGCCAATGCCTATATGTACGGCGAGGGCCTTCTGGTGACCGTTTTCAGCGATACTGTGTATCTGCCCGAAGGTACCTGGTACGACTTCTGGACCAACGAAAAGAGGGAAAGCAAGGGAGAATCCTTCCCGGCAGAGTTTGACCGCTCGCAGTACGGCGGCCCCGTGTTCGTGAAAGAGGGAGCGATCATACCCTTCCAGCACGTGGCAAATCACGCCTGCGAGAAGCCTCTGGACACCATTGTACTGAATATCTGGCCCGCTGCCAAGGGAGAATACACCTTCTGGGAAGATGACGGTACGACCTACGGGCACGAAAACGGAGCCATTGCCAAGACCCGCTTCAGCTACGAAAAGAAGGGACGCAGGAAACTGCTGCTGAACGTAGATGCGGTGGAAGGCTCTTATGAGGGAATGCACACCAGCCGTACCTACGAGGTCAAGATGACTTTGGACCGTAAGCCGCGCCGCATAAAAGTGGCAGGCCGGAAGGTAAAGGATGTCGTATGGGACAAAGAGCACAAGATTGTGACTTTCTGCGCAGGGCATCCCGACACCGCACAGCCTCTGGAGGTCAGGGTGAGACTATAGCTGAGGAGTCCTATTCGAACACGACGGTCTTGTTCTTATAGACCATAACCTTGCGGTCGATGTGTTTCAGCACTGCGCGCGAGAGCACGATTTTTTCAAGATCCTTGCCCTTGGCGACTATGGATTCCACTGAATCCTTGTGGGTGATGCGCGCCACATCCTGCTCAATTATGGGGCCGGCGTCCAGCTCGCTTGTGACATAGTGGCTGGTCGCCCCTATTATCTTCACACCGCGGTCAAAGGCCTGATGGTAGGGCTTCGCCCCCACGAATGCGGGGAGGAAGGAGTGGTGGATATTGATGATACGCTCGGGATAAGCCTTGATGAACTCTTCGCTGATTACCTGCATATAGCGGGCAAGCACTACGAATGTGACGCCGTTTTTGCGCAGCAACTCCAGCTCGGCGGCCTCCTGTGCCACCTTGTTCCCGGGAGTGATGTTGAATACGTGGTAAGCGATGCCGAACTTTTCCGCTACCGGGCGCAGGTCCTCGTGATTGCTCACAATCAGGGGAATGTCCACATTCCACTCTCCTGCAGACCAGCGCGAGAGCATATCGTAGAGGCAGTGTGACATCTTGCTCACGAATATCGCCATACGCGGTTTCTGTTCTGCAAAGTACAGCCTGAACTGCATATCGTATTTCTGCGCGTAGAGGGTGCCGAAATATTCACCGATGCGCTCCTTGGGAATCAGGAAAGAGGTGATGTCCCACTCGACGCGCATAAAGAAAGCGTTGTTTACGTGGTCGACGTACTGGTCCAGGTAAATGATGTTACCGTTGTTGACGGTGATGAAATTGGATACTTCCGCTATGATACCGGGCGTATCAGGGCAGTGGATAAGCAGTATGGCGGTGTTTTTCATGGTTGCAAAAATAGGATATTCTTGAATATGCGAAAAATAAAATCTACTTTTGCCCCTATGAGAAAAATCAGAGTTTTCGCACCTGCCACCGTGGCCAATATGGGCTGCGGCTTCGATATTATGGGTATGACGCTGGATGCCGTCGGTGATGTCCTCTCTGTAGAAATAGGCGAGGGTGACAGTCTCGAAATCATCAACAAGAGCAAGCAGCCTCTTCCCGAGAATATAGAGCAGAACGTTATTACGCCCGCCGTAAGGGCTTTTCTGGCCGCATACGGATGTCCTATGGCCGTTACAGTTACCGTAGAGCACAAGATTGCTCCCGGCAGCGGCATCGGCTCCAGCGCGGCTTCTTCCGCCGCTGCGGTATATGCCCTCAACGAACTGCTCGACCATCCTTTCAGCGACGAGAAGCTTGTGGAATTCGCGATGGAGGGTGAGAAACTCATCAGCGGCGGTACGCCGCACGCCGACAATGTCGGACCTTCTATCCTTGGCGGAGTGGTGCTGCTCAGGGGATATGACCCCCTGGATGTGGTCCGCCTGCCGGTACCCGGCCGTTTCTGCTGTGCCGTGGCCCATCCCGCGATAATGGTCTCCACGCGTGAGGCCCGCGAGGTGCTGCCAAAGGAGATACCCTTACGTATGGCAGTACGGCAGTGGGGTAATGTGGCGGGTCTGGTGGCCGGTCTGGCAGAGGGAGACGTCGCCCTTATCGGACGTTCCATGCAGGATGTCGTCGTGGAACCTTACCGCAAGCATTTCATCCCGGGCTTTGACGAGTTGCGGAAGAAAGTGCTGGAGGTGGGTGCCCTTGCGATGAACATTTCGGGCGCAGGCCCTTCGGTTTTCGCCCTCAGCGAGAGTATGACCCTGGCCGACAAGGCGGGAGAGGTGATGAGAGCCCACTTTTTGCAGTATAATATCGAGTCCAATATCTACGTCTCCAAGATTTCCAACCGCGGGGCCCGTACCCTGGTGGACTATAATTTCGCCGACTGATGAGGTTTTACAGTACAAGGGACGCTTCCAGGAAGTTGTATCCGCTGGCCGAGGCGGCTTTTCTGGGGCTGGCACCCGACGGAGGCCTTTTCGTCCCGGAACGTATCCCACAGGTGGATATGGCTGCCGTAAGGCGGCTCGCAGGGGTTTCCTATGCCGATATGGCGGGCTATCTGGCCGGCGTTATTTTCGACGATGTCCCCGAGTCTGTGATTTCTGATGTAGTTTCCCGGGCTTACAACTTTGACATCGGTCTCCATTTCTTCGATTCGAAGAAGGGCGCTTTGGAACTTTTCCACGGTCCGACTTTCGCCTTCAAGGATTTCGGTGCACGTTTTATGGGGCAGATGACGGGCCGCCTGAATACAACCGACAGTCTCACCATACTCACAGCCACCAGCGGCGACACCGGCAGCGCGGTTGCCGCCGGTTTCTACAATGTGCCGGGCGTGGATGTCGTGGTTCTCTATCCCGACGGTAAAGTGAGCCCCCTGCAGGAGGCCCAGATGACCACGCTGGGCGGCAATATCCACCCGTTGCGCGTCCGTGGTAATTTTGACGATTGCCAGCGGCTGGTCAAGGCTATGTTCAACGACCCCGACCTTCGTTCGCGCAAACGCATAACCAGCGCCAATTCCATAAATCTGCTGCGGTGGATCCCGCAGTCTTTCTACTATTTCTATGCGCACTGCCTCTGGAGCGCCGTCACCGGCGGTGAAGCGGCCGAGATAGTGGTCCCCAGCGGCAACTACGGTAATATTACCGCCGGTATGCTGGCGGCAAGGATGGGGATGCCGGTAAAGCGTTTCGTGGCGGCTTCAAATGCCAACGACGTGGTGCCGGAGTTTCTGGTTACAGGCGATTACAAGCCGCGCGCATCGGTCCGCACCGTGGCCAACGCTATGGATGTTGGCGCTCCCAGTAATTTCGAGCGGATGATGTGGCTGTATGGAGATGTGGATAATCTCCGCCGCCAGGTGGCCGGCTTCTCTGCAACGGATGCCGAAATCCTGGATGCCATCCGCGAAATAGAGGATAAATACGGCTATACGAGCGACCCCCACAGCGCTGTTGGATATCTCGCAGCAAAACACTATGATATAGAGGGTTATTGGCTCTCCACCGCCAGCCCGGCCAAATTCGGCGAAGTCATAGAAAAGGCAGTCGGCCACTGGCCCGACATTCCCGCCGCCCTGCAGCAGCGTCTTGACTGCAAACGCGTCTATACTATGATGGATGCCTCCGAATCCGACCTCAAAGATTACTTGCTGGGTTTGTAATCCGGGACGTTTTTTCGTATCTTTGATATTTGTAACAAGTTGCAATATGAACGGAAAGTCGTCTAAAATGTCCCGTGCGGACTTCCTTAAGGTGTCCTCACTTGGACTGGGGTCCTTGATGCTAGGCTTGAAGTCACCCGTCGCCGGTGCTGCTGAAGCATCTGCACTGCCGAAGGCAGGAGATCGCAACCTTTTCGAGAGCTGGCACAGTCCGTGGCAGCCGGAAATTCCCCGGCGTCTTTGCGACCGCACCCACGAACTTGCCTGGATGGGTCTTTCTGGCGAAGTCGGCAAGACGATGACCCGGGTGAACTGGCAGGTGGAGATTGATGACAAACTTACTCCGCATCAGAAATTCGCTGCAGCGGCTATGAGCGTGGCCAAAAATGCCCCGCTAAGGATTCTGCCTGGCGAGTTGATAGTGGGTTCAGCCACACTCATAGAGCCGGCGGCCGAATCCAAGGTGCCGATTCTCGACGAATGGGGAGTCAATCACACCACATTCCAGTTCGGCCGCATCCTCAAGATTGGCTATGAAGGCATTCGCAAAGAGATCCTCGAACGGCTTGCGTCCGGGACTCTGGACGAATTGGGACGTGACATCAACGAGGCCGCACTCAAGACCCTGGATGCTGCCGATATATGGCAGAAGCGCAATATCGGTCTGCTGGAGCAGATGCGCGGTGCCGCCACCGGCGCAGAAGAGAAGAAGTTTTACCAGGACATCATAGATACTCTGGAACAGGTCCCCGGCCGCGCCCCCCGCTCTTTCCGCGAGGCTGTGCAGTCGCTCTGGAGTATGTATTGCTTCAACCGCCTGATGGGCAACTGGTCGGGTGTGGGCCGCATTGACCAGATGCTGGGCCCCTACCTCAAAGAGGACCTCGGTAAGGGTGTTGTCACCATAGACGAAGCCCGTGAAATACTGGCCCATTTCTGGATC
>CACYEB010000069.1 GCA_902773305.1 uncultured Bacteroidia bacterium | reverse complement strand
TCGTCCATACCCAATATGGCGATGATATCCTGCAGCTCCTTGAAGCGCTGCAGTATCTGGATGACTCTCTGGGCAATTTCGTAGTGCTCCCCACCCACTATTTCTGGGGCCAGGATGCGGGAAGTCGATTCCAGCGGATCCACCGCAGGATAGATGCCGAGTTCGGCAATCTTGCGGCTAAGAACCGTGGTGGCGTCAAGGTGCGAGAACGTGGTGGCAGGTGCAGGGTCGGTAAGGTCGTCGGCAGGTACGTAAATCGCCTGCACCGAGGTGATGGAACCGCTCTTGGTGGAGGTGATACGTTCCTGCATCTGGCCCATCTCGGTAGCCAGCGTCGGCTGATAGCCCACGGCGGAGGGCATACGGCCCAGCAGTGCCGAGACCTCGCTTCCCGCCTGGGTGAAACGGAAGATATTGTCCACGAAAAACAATATGTCGCGCGGCCCGCCTGCAGAAGAGTCATCGGCGCCGTCACGGAACGACTCCGCAACGGTAAGGCCGCTCAGTGCCACCGAAAGACGGGCTCCCGGAGGTTCGCTCATCTGTCCGAATATCAGCGTAGCCTGGCTCTTGGCAAGTTCTTCCTTATCCACTTTTTCAAGGTCCCACTTGCCATCTTCCATCCCCTTGACAAACTCGTCACCGTAGCGGATTACGCCCGACTCTATCATCTCGCGCAGCAGGTCGTTACCCTCGCGGGTACGCTCTCCCACTCCGGCGAACACGCTGTAGCCGTGGTGCTTCTTGGCGATGTTGTTTATAAGCTCCATAATGAGCACCGTCTTGCCCACGCCGGCACCGCCGAAGAGGCCGATCTTGCCGCCCTTCACATAGGGTTCCAGCAGGTCGATGACCTTGATGCCGGTGTAGAGCACCTCCTGGCTTGTGGTGAGCGTGTCGAACGGCGGCGGGTCACGGTGGATGGGCTGCGCACCCTTGCGGTCAAGGGAGTCCATACCGTCTATCTCGTCGCCGGTGACGTTCATCAGGCGCCCCTTGATCTGGCTGCCTACAGGCATCGTGATGGATTCGCCTTCGCTGATGACTTCCATTCCCCGGCAGAGGCCGTCGGTGGAATCCATAGCGATGCAGCGCACGGTATTCTCTCCAATATGCTGCTGGACTTCGATAATAAGGCTGCGGCCGTCGGGACGGGCGATGCGCATCGCGTGGTGGATGGCCGGCAGGTCCTCTTCATTTGCGTCAGAAGCGAACGCCACGTCAATCACGGGGCCGATAATTTGTGAAATATATCCTTTTGTCATACTCTGTTACTTCCAAACAAACCGAACAACCGGGCTTCTATCTGATTGGTTACGGTACCGAAATCTTCGGGGTTGGCCACGAAATCCAGACGGTCGGCGTCAATTACGATGACCTCGCCCTTATATTCTTCTATCCACTTCTCGTAGCGGTCGTTCAGCCCCTTGAGGTAGTCCAGGCTGATGCCCTGCTCGTAGTCGCGCCCGCGCTTCTGGATCTGTCCCACCAGGTGCGGCACGCTGCAGCGCAGATATATCAGCAAATCGGGCAGCCGCACCATCCGCATCATAACGTGGAACAACTCCATATATGCATTATAGTCGCGTTCTGAGATGTTCCCCATCGCGCGGTTGTTCTCGACAAAGATGTTCACGCCCTCCATCACCGTACGGTCCTGGATCACCGTCCTGTCGCTTCCGGCTATATCCAGCAGGTCCTTGAAACGCTGCGTGAGGAAATATACTTCGAGGTTGAACGACCAGCGCTGTATATCCTTGTAATAATCTTCAAGATAGGGATTGTAGGTCACGGCCTCGTATTGCGGCACCCACCCGTAATGCTCAGCCAGCATCCTGGTCAGGGTCGTCTTGCCGCTGCCGATATTTCCTGCCACCCCTATGTGCATCGCCTACTCCTCTTCACTATAGTCAAAACAGCCCCCCACGCCGTCGTCGAACCAAGCCTTATACTTCATATAGCCCTGCGCATTGTTGTGCGCCATAGCTGCGATCGCCTCGCTCCCCTCCTTCACCTTCCTGGCAGGGATACCGGCATATATCCCCGGCTCCAGCACCTGCCCCGTCAGCACCACCGCGCCGGCGGCGACAATGGTATTGTCCGGAATTACGGCATTGTCCATGAGGATGGCTCCCATCCCCACCAGCACGTTGTTGCCTACCTTGGCACCGTGGATCACAGCGTTATGGCCAACCGACACATCGTTGCCTATCTCCACCACGCTGCGCTTGTGCAGGGTGTGAAGCACAGCGCCGTCCTGGATATTGACACGGTCGCCCAGAATAATCGGATTGACGTCGCCGCGAAGGACTGCGGAATACCAGATGCTGCAGTCATCACCCATAACAACGTCGCCTATCACAGCGGCATTCTCTGCCAGGAAGCACCTCTTTCCAAACTTGGGAGCGACGCCGTTGAGCTCTCTTACAATCGCCATAATCGCACGGATATTTTAACAACCTACAAAATTACGAAGAATATCCGACATTTCATCTATTTTCTGAACAGCGCGCAGGTGACTGCGGCGGCGATGGCCACGTTCAGGGATTCGCTGCCGGCGGCGTCCCGCGGGTAAGGCGGGATAAAGAGCCGGTGCGAGACGCTGCGCGCCATCTTGGGCCCGATGCCGTTGGATTCGGAACCCATCACGATAAGGCCGTGCTGCTCCAGGGGCTGGCTGTAAATATCTTCGCCGTCGAGGAATGTTCCATATACCGGCATCCCGGCTTTCCGGAATTTCCCGGCCACTTCGACCAGGTCGCAATAAACCACCCTGCGGCGGAAGACCGCCCCCATAGTGGCCTGCACCGTCTTGGGATTGAAAAGTTCCACCGTGTCGGGCGAGGCGAACACCGCGTCGATGCCGAACCAGTCGGCAATGCGGACGATGGTGCCCAGATTGCCGGGGTCGCGCACCGAATCGAGCGCCAGGCAGAGCGGACGCTTTTCGATAAGGGCATCGACTTCGGCTTCGGAAAACGGCTGCGGCATCTTCACGGCGGCCAGCACCGGCGACGGACTGGAGAGCATTGTTATGCGGCTCATCGCCTCCTCTCCGATATCCTCCGTGCGGTAAACGCATTCCACCTCAAATCCACTTGAGAGAGCCTCTGACACCAGTTTTTCGCCTTCCACCACAAACAGCCGCTCCCGGTCGCGGTATTTTTTCAGGCGGAGCGCCTGAATCCTCTTTATTTCGGCTTTCGAAATCATATACAAAAGTAAAAAATAATTAAATTTGCGTAATATATTCCCGATGGTTCGGCTCAAAAACATAGTTTCGCTGCTGTGCGTAGGTCTGTTGCTTACGGCAGCCGCAGCCTGTTCCCAGACCCGCAAACTGGCCGAAGGGGAATATCTTCTCAAGAAGAACAAAATTACAATCAAAAATTCGCGCACCTATCCCAAAAGCGACCTGTCGGCATACCTCAAGCAGAGCGGCAGCGGCAACCAGTCCTTCGGCATCCAGTCGCTGTTCAGGGAGCCGGTGGTGTTCAACGAAAACCTCATAGTGCCCACCTGCAACGGTATGCTCCGCCATCTGGAGTATATGGGATACTACCACTCCTCCATAGACACTATGGTGGTCCGCAAAAACAAGAAGGCGACCGTAAACTATATAGTTACCCTGGGCAAGCAGTACCCCTTGAAGGAGGTGACATACTCGATGCCCGACAGCACCATCCGCCAGATCCTCAAAGAAGAGAAATTCAAATATGCGCTTCACCGGGGCGGAATGCTTTCGGAATCGTCGCTCGAGAAGGAGGCGGAACGCATCGCTTCGCTGCTCCGCAACAAGGGGTATTACGGCTTCACAAAGAACTATTTCTTCAACTTTGCAGACACCACGGCCGCGCCCGACTCGGCCCTGCTGCGCATAGAACTCAGGGACTACACCCGCAACGAATCTCCGTCGGCAGCCCGCAGGCACGTCCGCGACACAATACGCTACGTCAACTACAAGATTCCGGCAAATCTCGATGTCCGGCTGGACTTCCTGGACGACATCAACCTGCTGGAGAACGGGATGGAATACAGCGAGAGAACCGTCAACACCACATACCAGCGCTTTGCCGGCAACCATATCTTCAACACCGTCAACGTGAGCCTGACCCCGGTGGATTCGACCAACTTCGTGGACTGTATGATAGCCCTCACTCCCGCCAGGGCACAGAACTTCGAAGTCAATATGGAGGCCTCCACCAACTCCAGCGGCCTCATCGGCATCTCCCCGTCGCTCACCTACAACCACTACAACCTTTTCGGCGGCGCAGAAGTGCTCACGCTCGGTTTCAGGGGCAACTTCCAGTTCAAGATCAATGACCCCGCACGCAGCAACGAATACGCCATAACCAGTTCCATCACCTTCCCAAAACTGCTGTTCCTCCCCTTCATACACGCCAGGACCGCAGTGCTGCCGGCCACCGAGATATCTATCGCCTACAACTATCAGAACCGTCCGGAATACACCCGTAACATACTCTCCGGCTCATACGGCTACACCTGGTCCGCATCCCGCAACCTGCGTTATTCCATCAGGGTGCCCCACCTGAGCATCATCAAGATATTCAACATCGACTCAGACTTCTACTCCAGCCTGAACAGCAGCTATCTGCAATACCAGTATCAGAACCACTTCGACCTGGGTTCGTCTGTCTCTGTATATTATACCACCGACCCTGCGGTGAACCCCGCCCACAGCTATTTCTACATCCGTACCGACCTCTCTTCTTCGGGCTTGCTGCTCAACAGTATGCGCGAAGCCTGGCAGCAGAACAAGCGCGGCCAGAGACTTATCTGGGGCATTCCCTATTCACAGTATGTCAGGGCCCAGGTCAGCGCCGTAGAGACCATACGCTTCGGCCGCGACGACAAGATGTCACTCGCCGCCAGATTTCTGGCCGGCATCGGATATGCCTACGGCAACTCCCTGTACACTATGCCGTTGGAACAGATGTTCTACGCAGGCGGAGCCAATTCCATGCGCGGCTGGCAGTCCCGCTCGCTGGGCCCCGGCATGGCGCCGCTGGACAAGCAGTTCTCCATCTACAACCAGGTCGGGGATATGCGTTTGGAGACCAACCTCGAGTGGCGCTTCCCCCTGTTCTGGAAATTGGGAGGAGCCCTGTTCACAGACATCGGAAACATCTGGAACCTTCCCAAGCAAACCGGTTTGACAGACGAAGGCTACGAACTCTCGGTATTCTCGTTTGAGAATCTTTTCAAATCCACCGCCGTCAGCTGGGGAGTCGGTGCCCGTCTGGACTTTGGCCTGCTGCTGATTCGCGTGGACCTCGGCATCAAAGGGTACGACCCCGTAACCCAGTGCTGGCGCGCTCCCCAGGAGTGGTTCGCAAAAGACGGCTTTGCAGTACACCTCGGTATCGGTTATCCATTCTAGAAATCTCTAATCAAATACGATATGAACTTTGTAATAGAAACTTCGGCACGTCACGTGCACGTCACCCAGGAAACCCTTGAAATACTCTTCGGCAAAGGCTTCCAACTCGAATTCAAGAAGGCTCTCTCACAGCCCGGCCAGTTTGCCACCCCCC
>CACYEB010000068.1 GCA_902773305.1 uncultured Bacteroidia bacterium | reverse complement strand
GGACAACACCAGCGGCTGCACGGCCGAGGCGTGCAGTTTCCGCGACAACTACGCCGCCCTGGCCGCCGCCGGCTACAATGTGGTGGGAGTGAGCAAGGACAGCGCCAAGAGCCACACCGGATTCAGGGCCAAGTACGAGCTGCCGTTCCGCCTGCTGGCCGACACATCTCTTAAAATGCTGCAGGATTTTGGTGCCTGGGGCGAGAAAAAGATGTATGGCAAGTCCACTATGGGGACCCTTCGGCGCACTTTCATCTTCGATGAAAACGGCATTCTGGAGCGCATCATAGAGAAGGTCGACACTAAAAACGCCGCCGGCCAGATACTGGAGGGCTAGGGATATGGCAGACGGAGAGAAAGGAATGACGGCGCTGGTAACCGGCGCTTCGCGCGGAATCGGGCTTGCAATCGCCCGAGAACTGGCCGATGTAGGATATGACCTGGCGCTGGTGGCGCGCGACGGCGTGGCGTTGAAACAGGTTGCGGCAGAAATAGGAGCCGTCCACCCCGTGCGCATCAAAACGATTGCCGCCGACCTTGCCCTGGAGGAGTCCTACGGCCGTATTGTGGCCGAAACAGCCGCAGCCTTCGGCGGCCTGGATTTGCTGGTGAATTGCGCAGGACTGGCCCAACAGGGCAGTTTTACAGATGTAGAGCCCGCAGAGTGGGACAGAATCTTCGCCGTCAACGCCAAGGCGCCTTTCTTCATTTGCAAGGAAGCACTGCCATATCTGAAACAGTCACAGAAGCCCATCATCATCAATATCGCTTCTGTGGTGGGATTCAAGGGATATATCAACCAGAGCGTCTATGCCTCCAGCAAACACGCGCTCACAGGTTTCACCAAAGTGCTGGCCAAGGAGGTGCAGCCGTTCGGCATCCGTGTACACCTTATCTCGCCCGGCGGCGTGGCCACCGAGATGGTAAAGAAGATGCGCCCCGACATCAAGCCGGAGGAACTTCTTCAACCCGAAGAGATTGCAGAGATTGTCCGGTTCCTGGTAACCCGCAAGGGCACCGGCACCATAGACCAGTTCTACTTGCGCCGTTATTCCTCGCTGGCGTTCGATTAAATTCCGGGTTAAGCCCTGCGCGTGGCCGCCGCGGCAGACAGGGTCCTTTTCATCAAATCTTCGGTTCGGCTTCGTCCACAACCTCTTCGTTTTTGCCGGAGCAGGCGGCGCTCCGCTCTTCCATGATAGCGTCCGCCTTCTTGGAGAAGAAGTCATACATAACACCATCGACAGCCACTATGACGGCGTAACTCAATACAACAGCCAGAACCATCAGCAAGACGCCTACTTTGGGAATAGCCCCCAGGATTGCACATATTATGCAGACAGCCACACCGCAAATCAGGCCCACGAAGAATATGCGCCACTTGTTCCCGTAGGTTGCGTCGTAGCTGAGACCGAGAGCCTTCAGCGGTGACACTTTCTTGTCAATCAGGAAATAAATCGCGAAACTCCAGGCGATGCCGATTACCAGCGCCGGGAAAAACAAGAAAGCGGCGGCAGCCGTAGTGCCGATTGTAACCAGTCCCAGAAGCAGGAAAAAGCCCCCGAGATTCTTGAAGTTGTCCTTGTCAAAGATGGAGACCGGATTTACCACTTCCCCGCGGCCGATACCTATGATAGCCTTGCAAACACCTATTGTGGTGCCTACATTTAGATAGGGAATCCAAAAGGTGACCAGATAAAGCACCACCATCAGCAGTAGCGGGAAAAAGTTCTTGAGACCATATCCGATGCCCTCTGTGATGGTCTTCCGGATGTCGAGTTTCTCTGTTGTCATAGCCGTTATAATTAAGTTTATCTAAAAAACGAGAAAAGGGCGAGCCTTTCTCGTGTAAAGTTAAGTATATTTGCCGATATGAAAAAGTGGTTTTTTGTTACTCGACCCTGGTCGTTTGTGGTTTCTGCCACCCCCGTTGTCGTTACGACTCTCTACCTGCTCTATAAACTTGGCGGAGCGGATATCGACTGGCTCAATGCATTGCTGGCACTTGTCGGCATCATTCTCTTTCACGCTGCCGGCAATGTGCACAGCGACTATTATGACTATAAGACGGGCATCGACAGCAAGGATGCCTACTGCATTCAGAATCTGGTAAGCGGTGAGTACACACCCAGGCAGTACCGCAACTTCTCGCTGATACTGTTGGCGGCAGGCATACTGGTCGGCCTGGTGCTGACACTCCGCAGCGGGTGGCCCCTGCTGGTGATAGGCGGCATTGGCTGCCTGCTGACCCTGCTCTATCCCTGGACCAAGTTCCACGCCCTTGGCGATACCGACATATTCCTGCTGTTCGGTGTGCTCCCCATGCTTGGCACCGCGTTCGTGACCACAGGTGTGATTGACTGGAGCACCCTGGTGCTCAGCATCCCCGTAGGTTTCATCACCGTGGCGGTGCTGCACGCCAACAATACCCGCGACATTCCCAGCGACTCCGCCGCGGGCTCCAGAAGTTTTGCAAAGGTCATCGGAGAGAAAGCGTCTATGTGGTGGTATATTATCCTTATCAGCGTACCTTGCATCTACACTGTATGTGCGGCGCTCTGCAAAGCTTTTCCCTGGTGGTGCCTGCTGATTGTCCTGTCGCTGCCCATAGTGGCCAAGAATATCTCGCAGGCTCTCAAACTGCGCACTGAAGGACTGTCTGCATTCAATCAGCTCGACCTGATGACAGCCAAGTTGCAGATGATTTCGGGCATTACGCTCTGTGTCGGATTCCTTTTGGGCGCCCTTCTGTAAGTGTCCCCCCTGGCCGATACTTCAGGCGGCAGTGCCCGTTCCGGCCTGCCTGGCATCTTAACCGCCGTAACAGTGGCTACGGTGCTGTGGTTTGTAATGTTCAGTCCCTGGACCGCTCCGCACACCTCCTTCTGGCCGGTGATGGCCCTCTCCAGCTGCATCTTGCTGGCGTTGGCCTGGTTCCTCTTTCCACAGTGGCACGAAGGCTTCCGCCTTTCGCCGGGGCAGGTCGGTCTCGGTGTTCTCATCGCCGCCGCCCTGTGGGGTATCTTCTGGGTGGGCGACAAGCTTTCCGGCGTATTGTTTTCCTTTGCCCGCCCTCAAATCGACAGCATATATGCCCTTAAGGATGGCGCCGCCAAATGGCTTCTGGCCGCCCAGTTGCTGCTGGTCACAGGTCCCGCAGAAGAGATCTTCTGGCGCGGCTGCATCCAGCGCTTCCTTGGCGTGCATCTCGCCGGAAAGCAAAAGGGCTATGCATCCAAAAGTCTCCCCCGTCTGTTTGCGGCAATCATCACCCTGCTGATTTACACCTTGATACACATCTGGTCGTTCAATTTTATGCTGATTATGGCAGCGGCCGTGGCCGGCGGCGTATGGGGCCTGCTCTATTGGCTCAAACCGGATTGGCTGCCGGCGCTGGTGGTCTCCCACGCACTTTGGGACGCCGCCGTCTTTGTCGTTTTTCCAATTATGTAAGATATGAAACGCATTCTCCTTCTCTCAATTTTTATAATTATGCTCTCCTCGTGCAAAAGCGACGGCGGATACATCGCCAAACCGCGCGTCAAAACCGACCACTATACTGCCGAAGTGATGCGCCTGATGGGCAAGGTCAGCGACCCGCAGCCATCGCCCGACGGCAGCAGGATCCTCTTTGGCGTGACCTATACCAGCATCGAGAAAAACCGCGAGTGCCGTCAGCTGTTCGTGATGAATGCCGACGGCAGCGATCCGGTGCAGATTACAAAATCGGGCAGCAGCATCTCCAATGCCCGCTGGATCGGGGACGGCAGAAAAATCGCCTACCTGTGCAAGGGACAGATGTACGTATGCAACGCCGATGGCAAGCACCCGCGCAAGGTGAGCAAGGTTGAGCGCGGCATCGGAGAGTTCAAGTTCTCTCCCGACGGGAAGCAGGTGCTCTACATATCAGAGGTCAAGAACTACACCGCCCCCACCGACCGTTATCCCGATCTGAAGAAGGCCGAAGTGCGCACCATAGACAATCTGATGTACCGTCACTGGGACCATTTTGTTGAATATATCCCCCACACTTTCGTAGCCTCTTTCAAAAAGGGCAAAGTGGGCAGGGGGACCGATATCCTTGACGGAGCGCCGTTCGAACTCCCGACCGAGCCCTGGAGCGGCCTTGAACAGCTCAGCTGGAGTCCCGACGGCAAATATATCGCCTACTCCTGCCGCAAACTCACCGGAAAAGAGTACGCCTTTTCTACCAATACCGACATTTTCCTATACGACGTGGCCTCCAAAACGTGCGAGAACCTCACCGAGGGGATGCCGGGCTACGACACGAATCCGGTGTTCTCTCCCGACGGCGGCAAGATAGCATGGCTGAGTATGGAGCGCGGCGGCTATGAAGCCGACCGCAGCCGCCTCTTCGTGATCGATCTGGAGAGCAGGCGCAGGAAAGAACTGACATCCGGTTTTATCTACAATGCAGAAAACCCCGCGTGGAGTCCCGACGGCGGCAGCATCTTTTTTTCTTCGGTGGTGGAAGGACTCGGCCAGATATGGAAAGCCGACGTCGCAACCGGCGTCCTCGCCCGCGTGACTCCTGAAAACGAGTGGTATGACTTCGGCGCCCCGGTTTTCACTAAGGATGCGGTGGGCAACGATATGATAGTGACCACCAATGTCTCTATGATGCGTCCCGCTGAGATCGTATCTGTCAATCCCGCCGACGGCAGCTGGCAGCAGCTTACCCACGAAAACGACGATATCATAGCCCAACTGGAAGACATCAGGATGGAGTCGCGCCGCCTGACCACCACCGACGGCGGCAAGATGCTCACCTGGGTGCTCTACCCTCCCAAATTCGATCCGAATAAGATTTATCCCTCCATACTGGTATGTCTCGGCGGCCCGCAGAGCTGTTTCAGCCAGGAGTGGTCAACCCGCTGGAACTATCGCCTGATGGCTTCGCAGGGATACATCGTAGTGCTTCCCAACCGCCACGGCACCACCGGCTTCGGTCAGGATTGGTGCGAACAGATATCGGGCGACTACACCGGCCAGAATATGCAGGACTACCTGACGGCCGCAGATGTCCTCAAGGCAGAACCCTATGTGGGCAAGATGGCCGCCATCGGTGCCAGCTACGGCGGATATTCCGTGTATCATCTGGCCGGAATCCACCAGGGACGCTTCTCCGCCTTCGTCGCGCACTGCGGCATCTTCAACGAAGAGCATATGTTTATGGAAACCGAGGAGATGTGGTTCCCCAACTGGGACAACGGCGGCATAGCGCAGCCCGATGTACCTCAGGCCGGCGCCCCGTGGAGCGACAACCCCGTGGCCCGCAAACTCTACGACCACTCTCCCCACACTATGGTCAGGAATTGGGACACCCCCATTATGGTCATTCACGGCGAGAAAGATTTCCGCGTCCCCTACGACCAGGGTATGGCAGCCTTCAATGCCGCCCAGATGATGGGCGTCGAGAGCAAGATGCTCCTCTTCCCCGACGAGAACCACTGGGTCCTCAAGCCCCAGAACTGTGTGTACTGGCACCGCGAAGTCTTCGACTGGCTGGACCGCTGGTGCCGGCAATGACCTTACAGTTGGAAACTGGAGCCGCCGACGAACTCACGCAGGAGGCTGGTGGCGGGGATTTCCTTGTCTGAGACGGGGGTGAAATAACGGATGAACTTGAGCAGGCGGTGCGCCTCGCTGTATTCCGGACGGTTTTTGGGCACCGTGTGGAGTATCTGCTCCGCGTGGTTGCGCAGCACCGCGAACTCTATCAGGTAGGCGCTGTTGAACATCACGTCGGCCTGTTCCTGGAACGGGAATATCCACTTTTCCTCCGCATCGCGCACATTGGGCCACTGGCGGATTGTTTCCACCGCGGTGAACGCTCCCTTGTTGTAGTCGCGCACTATTCGGCGCAGCAAGCGGTTGTCGCTGGTCGGGATGGAGTTGTGATTGTCCAGAGAAGTGCTGGTGAGGGTGTTTATGAAGATACGGTATTTGCAGCTGTCATCCACCGAGGGAAGCAGTGCCGGATTCAGGGCGTGGATGCCCTCGATCAGCAGGACGCTTCCGCGCACAAGCCGCAGTTTCCTGCCTGAATACTCGCGGAGGCCCGTCACGAAGTTGAACCTGGGGACATCGACACTTTCGCCGCCGAGAAGCCGTTTGACGTCGCTCTCCAGGAGGGCATGATCAACCGTTTCAAAATTATCAAAATCGTAGCTGCCGTCACTCAGGCGCATAGTCTCGGTCCGGTTCACGAAATAGTCGTCGGTAGAGAAACTCACCGGATGGAGGCCGCACGCCTTGAGCTGCACGCTGAGCCGCCGGCAAAAAGTGGTTTTGCCACTGCTGCTGGGTCCGGTAATGAGCACCACCCTGAGGGGGTGCCGGCGCTGCCTGGTACGGCGGGATATCTCTTCGGCTATCTGCACAATCTTCTTCTCCTGGAGCGCTTCCGCCACCTGTATCAACTCACTGGCGTGACCGTCCAGGCACGCCCGGTTCACGTCGCCCACATTGCTCAGCCCCATAATGATGTTCCAGCGCAGATTCTCCCTGAAGACGTCAAATGTATGCGGCTGACTGATACGTGGCAGCACCCTTTCGGGGTTGTGCCGGTCAGGCAGGCGCAGCAGCATCCCTTCGCGGTATTTCTCCAGTTCCCAGACCTTCAGGTAGCCTGCCGAAGGGACCAGGCGGCCGTAATAGTAATCGACAAAGTCGCCCAGCGTGTAGTACTCGGTGTAAACCTCTTCGCTGGTCTCGAACAGCTTCACCTTGTCGTCGTATCCCCGCTTCGCGAACATCTTTATGACTTCTTCGGTTGGCGCGTCGTAGCGGTGGAACTGCATATCCTCAGCCACGATTTCCAGCATCCGCGCCTTTATGCGGGCCACGTCTTCTTCCGTGAGATGCTCCCGGCGCTTTTTCTTCAGATTGCAGAAATACCCGTTCGAAATGGGGTGCTCAAGGTAGATGCGCCCGCCCGGGATCACGTCGTGTGTCGCCTTGCACAGCAAAAAGCACAGCGAGCGGAAATATACCCTCATCCCGCTCTGGGCACGGACGTCCAGGAACTCCACGGTGCTGCTGTTGTAGGCTTTGTAACGCAGTCCCTGCGAGACATTGTTCACCCTGGCCGAGACTATCGGGTAAGGATGCCTGAACTGCGACTCGAATTCCTTGAGAATCTCGAAAAGATATACTCCCTCGCCGAACTCTTTTACGGTTCCGGTATTTTTACAATGAATCTGAATCATACCGATATTTTTTCAAAGATAAAGAATTTTCACTAACTTCGCAGGGATAAATACGAACATTCTATCCTGCCACGATATGAAAAAGCTTTTGATAGTCTTGACGTTTGCAGTCGCCCTGATGTTTGTCTCCTGTGCAGAGGACCCCAAGATCAACATTGACCTGGATTCCCGTGATATGAGTTACAGGGGCGGCACCTTCTCTTTCGACGTCACTTCCAACACCAAATGGGAAATCATCTGCAACAGCGAGGCTCCGGAGTTGATCAACGTTTCACAGTGGACGGGCGACCCCGGTACCCAGACCGTCGTTGTGGAGGTCAGTGCCAACGAGTCCACAAGCATCCTCAAGCACTATCTCACCGCAGTTGCCCACGGAGCCAAGAAGGATGACCTTACATTTATGTGTGTGACCCAGGGTGCCCCTGCGTTTGTAATGTTCAACAAAAACGCGTTCAGCTGTGACTATATCGGCGGAGAGTTCAAGTTCTCGGTAGATTCTAATTTCCCCTGGGAGATAACCTACTCGGGCGAAGGCATCACGGTGGAGCCCACCAGCGGCGGAGCCAGCCACGAAGAAGATGATGATGAGCAGACACAGCCGGCCTCCGGTTCCTCTGACGAAGATGAGGACCTTGAAGGTAACGTCATTACCGTAACTATCGACGAATACGAGGAAGACATAGACCGTTCGTTTACCCTCAAGGTTTCCGCCCGGGGAGAGGGCACCGTGGTCAGCGACGAACTGACTATAACCCAGACTTCCCCGTCCCTGACCGTTGGCAACCGCCAGTACAGAATCAAGAAGATGGGTGACGGCCGCTGGTGGATGGTTGAGAATCTGTGCTATGCCACAAAGGGCATCAACATCGGTGACGGCATCTGCGGTGTGTGGTATCCCTGCAGCGACTACGCACTGGAATATGACGAGAGTACAGACGGCATCATCGCAAAGGGTCTCCTCTATTCCGACGCCACGGCGTTCAACACCAACATAACCCAGACAACCTGCAAGCGTCAGGAAGGGGCCCAGGGCCTCTGCCCCGCCGGCTGGCATATCCCCACCCTGGATGACTTTATGAATCTGGTGGGTAAGTGCAACAACTCCCAGATCGCACCCGTCACCGACGCTCCCTACTATGACGCCGCCCGCAATCAGGGTTCACTCTCCAAGTTGGAAGAAGGCGGGTTCAACACCACCCAGGCCGGGTATGTGCAAGGTACCGGCGCAGGATATGCCAACGGTTCTGCAATCCAGGGCTTCTATGCCGGCCGCGGCATCACCACCACCTATATCTTCTGCTCTACCCACTACTCCACTTCCCAGTGGTATGCCCTGGTGCTCAGCAAGCCCAACAATACCGCAAACGTGGGTTATCTCAACAATTTCACGGCATCCAGGCCCCAGGCGGCCAGCATCCGTTGCATTAAGGACAAAGACAAAAAGGCTTTATGAAACTTGGCGGCAAAATAATCACGACCCTGTCTATCGTATTGGTGGTAGCTGCTGCTATCTTCATATACTTCAAGTTTTACTTTGTGTTCGGTTCCGGCGTCAAGGCCGGCGAACTCAACCAGATCGTGTATAAAGGATGGGTCTGGAAGACCTACGAAGGCCGTCTGATCCAGACGGGATTCAAAGGCGCCCGCGGAGGCGGCAGCATCCAGTCCAACGAATTCAACTTTTCGGTGGTGAAGAAAGCGGTGGCCGACTCCCTGATGCGCTGCAGCGGCAAGCAGGTCGAACTGCATTACAAAGAGTACAACGGAGCCCTTCCCTGGCGCGGAATGCAGCGCTATGTGGTGGACAGCATCGTCTCCGTCTCGCCGGTTACGACACCTAACAACACAATTCCCATTATTTCAGAAGGGGACTATTCCCTTTAGCCAAGGATTGTCTCAAGCGCCGCCCGGAACTGCGGCATCGGACATCCGGCATCTCGCTCCACTATGAGTGTCTTTAGCCCCGCATAGGGCCGGATTTGCTCTTCTATCTCTGCCAGCGGGACATCCGCTCCGAAATAGGCAGGGGCAAACCACTTCCAGAATTCCACGGCGGTGGCCTTGCTCATATGGAATTCCTTTTCGATGAAATCCGCAGGAGATAGATTGCAGCAGAGATACACCATCCCCACGTCGAACAGGTGGTTTCCATAGCAGAAATCGCCCAGATCTATGAAGTAACTCTTTCCGCCTGCAAAAATCGCATTTGAAAACTGCAAATCACCGTGAATCGCAGTATCCTCGTCCGGGACATCTTCAATGAACCGGAGCAGTTTGTCCTTTTCGGTGGCCGTAAAGAAAGGATTCTGCTCCAACAGGCGCAGGTACCGGTCTTTTACATTCTCGAACTGCGAGCGGTCAACGTGCGTAGAGTGAAGTTTGAGGCACATCCCGGCAAATTCTGCAGCATACCTGCGGACATCTTCGGGATTCTCTCCGGTCGCGCGGGAGAACGACTTTTTGCCTGCAATCCTCTTGAAAAGGATGCCGTAGCGGCCGTCTTCGGTCACCACATATTCTCCCGGTTCGGGAGTGGGAATCCCCATCTGAAACACCTTGCGGGAGAGCATCATCTCGCTTAACGGCTGATCTATCTTGCCGGGATGATACAACTTGAGCATAACGGACGGATTGCTTTTGCTGTCGTAGCTCTCACCGTTCGCACCTCCCCCCGACAAGACAAAATCATCGAGGGATATCCGTCGCGCTTCCATCTGTCAGCGGATTTCGAAAAGATTCAGAAATCCGGTCATCATAAATACGTTGCGTATGTCGGAGTTGATGTCCTTGACAACCACGCTGCCCCCTTTGGAGGCAGCTGCCTTGCGCACCGTAAGGAATATCCTCAGACCCGAAGACGAAATATAGGTCATCCGGGAGCAGTCGAGGATGATTGTGCCGGAGGCATCTTCTATGACCGGACTCAACGCCGCACTGACCTCCGCAGAGGCCGGTGTATCCAAACGGCCGACAAACTCTACTGTGGTTGTCTTGCCTTGCCTGGTAATGCTGACTTCCATCTTTATATTTTTTTATTCATCGTTAATATATTCCTGCCGTTTTTGCGCTCGTAGCGCACATTATCCATAATCTTACGCACCAGGAAGATGCCCAGACCGCCTATCTTGCGGTCCTCCACTCCAAGGGTGGTATCCGCCTCGGGGACGGCGGTAGGGTCAAACGGCTTGCCGGAATCGGTGAGGACGAATTCCAGTTCATCGTCACGCATCGCCGCCTCTATCTCTATCTCGCCCCTCGTCCCCTGCGGATATGCATAAAGCACGGCATTCGTCACCGCCTCTTCCAAGGCAAGGTTAATACTCATTATGACATCCTGTCCCAGTTTACTGCCCTCAACGACGGATTGCACAAAATCTGCCAGGAGACCGATTTGGCTGATGTCGTTATATAAATGCAGATGTTTCTCTTTCTGACGCTCTATATTATCATTAAGATAATGGATAAACAGCATCGTGAGATCGTCGCTTCGGGCGGTGCCGCCAACGAATCGCGAGACTGCCTCATTCATGGCTTCCAGATGACCCTCGGCATCTTTGCGGCCGTGCAGCACCTCCTCCATCCGCTCCTCTCCGAATAGCTCGTGCGACTGGTTTTCAGCCTCCGTGAGACCGTCGGTATATAGGAAAATGGCATCGTCGTAATTGAAATCAGTCTCCTGCTCCACGAAATGCATATCCTTCATTATGCCCAGCGGAAGGTTGGGCTGTACAGGCAGACGGTAAATATGGTCGGTGAGAACCATCGGGGCATTGTGGCCAGCGTTGCAATAGCGCAGATGGCCGGTTTTCATATCGAGGACTCCGCAGAAGAAGGTTACGAACATATTGCTCTCATTGGTTTCCGACATACTTACGTTCATACTCTCTACTATCTTCCGGGGGCTCTTCTCGTGGGCCGAGACAGCACGGAAAAGGCTGCGGGTCACAGCCATCACCAAAGATGCGGGAATTCCCTTGCCCGATACGTCGCCTACGCAGAAGAAAAGTTTCTCGTCGCGGATATAGAAATCATATAAATCGCCGCCCACCTCCTTTGCCGGGATTATGGTGGCGGACATATCAATGTCATCCCGGTCGGGGAACGGCGGGAATGTCTTGGGTACCATTGCCATCTGTATATCCCTGGCAATCTTCAGTTCTCCCTCGATCCGCTCTTTCTGACGGGAGAGTTTAAGCGCCTTCCTCTGGTTACGGGCGGCTGCCACCAGTATTATGGTCAACAGCAGGATACCCAGCGCCTGAAGCAGCCTTACCACCCACTCGACCCTGCGCAAACCCGTAAAAATCTCTTTTTCGGGAACGACTATGGCCATTGACCATCCTGTACACTCGATGGGAGCATAGAAAACCCTGTTGGCCACACCTTTCTGCACCACGGTCGCTTCGCCGGTTTCTCCGCTCATCATCGCCCTGCCGATCTCGCGCAGCGTCTCAGTATCGTCCATAGTCTCTATCGCCTCCGCCACCGTCATCGTCATAACCAGTTCCTGAACCGGAGAGACCATTATCATCCCCTTCCGGCTCACGACTATGCTGAAGGCGTGGGGATATACATCGAGCTTCCCGACCAGGTCGGTGAGCCAGTCCAGGGAGATGTCTGCAGTAATGACGGCAGCATTCTTGCCCGACTTGTTGGTTATGGGCATCGAATAGGTCGTCATAAGCATCTCACCCCCTCCTACATCCACGTACGGTTCCGACCAATATCCGGCACCGGTTTCCAGAGGCATCGTAAACCACTCCTGCGAAGGATAATCATATTCTTTCGTGGCCAGGGACTTCAAAACCAGAGCACCGCTGTCAGCGCGGAAAACATAAGGGGCGAACAGGGGGCGCTTCTTGTAATAACCGGGAACCATCGCTACTGTGGAACCCGTAACTTCAGGATTGTCCCTTACAAGACGGGATGCCACAAGGTTGAGGCTGTCGGGATAGGCCAGGCAGAAACGTGCGATCCAGACGCTGTTCCGCACGGCGGACTCGGCCTGGTTTACGATGTACGTTATTTTGGCTTCGGCCGACTCAAGCTGACTCTGCGCCCGCGCCGTAGCTTCGTCGCGGATTCCTTTCTGGGAAAAAAAGTACTGTATGAGGGAGGTTGCTATCAGGGTAGCGGCAGCCACAAAAATGAGCATGAAGCCGGAAAGGGCGCTTCTCCAGTTTATTGCGGACTTTTTGGTTACTCTGTTCTTCATTGCCGGAAGCGGGATTATTCTTTGTTTCGGTTCAGTTTCAACAACTCGTCCATATTCTTGCGGTTGTTGCACAAACGGAGGACCTTGTGCTGGCCGCCTAACTTGTTCTTGGATTCCAGCCAGTCATAGAAAAGACCCGGACGGGCTTCAACGATTTCCAGAGGCTCCATAATGCCGCCCGATGCAACGCTGAAGTGTTCATAGTCGTGGTCGTCTTCGCGAAGCCTTTGCTCCAGTATCATCGCAAAATCTGCCAGGGACGGCGGACGTTTCTCAAACTCCACAAGCCACTGATGATAGCCACCGCCGGTTTTTTCATCGACAAACGGTGCCACAGTAAACTCCAGCACCGATGCACCGGTCTCGGCGCAGGTGTCTGCCAGCGCCTTCTCAGCCTGCTGTATCGACAAGTCTTCTCCCCATATATTGATATATTGATGCGTACGGCCAACAATCACAAACCGGTACGGGTTCTTGCCTGTAAACTTTATGACATCGCCTATATCATAGCGCCATAGACCCGAAGATGTAGATATTATCACGGCATATTCCACCCCGGGCTCGGTCTCCCAGAGCGGGACAGCCTTGGCATCCCGCCTGCCGTAGATACTCATAGGGATGAATTCATAGAAAACCTCATAGTCCAGCATCAGCGTCATTGCGCTGTCTTCGGGATCGGTCTGCACCCCGAAGAAGCCTTCCGATGCATTATAAGTGTCTATATACCGTACTTTCCGAGTGGGGAACAAGGCGTTGAAAATCGGCTCGTAGGGGAGGAAACTCATCCCGCCGTGGGCGAACATCTCCATATTCGGCCACATTTCCTCAGCGGTTTCAGCCCCGAAACGCTCCATGGTGCGTTTAATCAGCACCAGATTCCAGTCCGGAGTGCCGGAAAAGGAAACCAGGTTCTTCTTGGATATTATGTCCCCTATCGCATCGTATTTCTTGTAAATATCCTTGATCTGCGCCGTCTTGACCGGGGGCGTTATGTGCATCAGCCGCCGCATGAAAGGCGATATGGAGGCGGTCATTATGGCGCTCACGTCTCCGACCATGGCTTTGTCGGTGGTATACTTGGGATTGAAATTTCCCGAAAGGATCAGGGAATAGCCCTTTGCTATCCTGGAACTCCTGTTTGAATCCAAATAGCTTGCGGTGACATCACGGCCGCCCATCATATGGCAGCGCCTGAGTCCGCGTCTTGAAACCGGGATGAACTTGATGTTGTCGCTGGTGGTACCGCTGGAGGTTGCAAAGTATTTCACCCTCCCCGGCCAGAGCACGTTCTTTTCGCCCTCCATCATCCGGTGGATATCATCTTTCAGCACACCATAGTCGGTCAGGGGCACCGAAGTTGCGAAATCACTGTAACCTTTGATAGAGCCGTAGCCGTGACGCCTGCCCCAATCGGTATGCACTCCCCTTTCTACAAGCATCTTCAGCGTGCGGCGCTGGATCTTCTCACCCTCTGTTGCATAACGGTTCACCGCCCGCACCCTATAGTGCAGGAACAAACGGACAAGCGGGGTTATCAGATCCATCTTCCTTTCGTACACGATTATGCGAAGATAATGAGTTTTTGCTTAAGTACAATAAATCAGATATCCCGCCGCTCCGGCAAGCACTATTACGGGAATCGGGCTTACCCGGCCCCACATTGTGATTGCGAATGCTGCGGCAAAGATGATCCAGCTGATATAATCGGGGAAGGTCGCGGGAGTTATCAGCACCAGCGTCGCCGCCCCCAGCAGACCGATGACCAGCGGCTTGAAACTTTTCAGGACACCGCCAAAAACCCGGTTCTGCTTCAGGCGCGAATACACGCGGCAAATCCAGTAGGTTATTAAAAATGACGGCAGCACCACAGCACTGGTAGCCAGCATAGAGCCCGCGATGCACGCGACGGGAGAATATCCCATCGCCTCAATTACGCTGTAGCCGATATACGTTGCACTGTTGATTCCGATGGGACCGGGTGTCATCTGGCTTACCGCGACTATGTCGGTAAAGGCTTCGGCACTTATCCAGCCGTGGACGGTCACCACCTGGTGCTGTATGAGCGTCAGCATCGCATAGCCCCCGCCGATGGTGAACAGCCCGATGAAGAAAAATGTGTAAAAGAGCTCAAAGAATATCATCCGCGACCCTCCCTGTATTTGGCCACTGCCGCGGCAACGACTCCCACAACCAGAATAATATACACCGGCGAAACTTTGAGGAAGGCTATCAGTGCCATAGTCGATACCGCCAGAATTCCGTATATCCAGTTCCACTTCTGACGAAGGGCCATCTTGATGGTAGGCACAGCAATCAGAGCCACCACGGCCGGGCGGATACCTTTGAAAATTGCCTCTACCACCGGGTCATCCTTATAACCGGTAAAGATCATAGCAATTGCCAGGATTATTACGAACGGCGGCAGCACGCTGCCCAGCGTGGCCACGATGCTCCCTTTTGTGCCCGAAAGGCGGTATCCTATGAATATTGCAGTATTCACGGCCATAAGGCCAGGCAAGGTCTGGGAGATAGCCAGAATGTCCATAAACTCGTCGTCGGTCATCCACTTGCGCTTGGTCACCAGAATATCCCGGACCACGGCTACCATAGCCATCCCGCCCCCTATGGTAAAGGAGCTTACCTTCACGAAGGTCCAAAAAAGATTCCAGTAACTCTTCATAGGATGCTTCCTGTCAATCAAGTTGCGAAAATAATCAAAAAAATTTGTGCGATTGCAAAAGATTGCTACCTTTGCAGTCCCTTTCGGAAGGAGGGGGGAAGTTGATTGAATTATTGGAAGACAAAAGTACAAGCAGGAATATTGTAGCAACGATAT
>CACYEB010000067.1 GCA_902773305.1 uncultured Bacteroidia bacterium | reverse complement strand
GGCAACCACGACGACCGGTATGGTGATGACCAAGAAACTGACCTCGTCGTATAATCTCAAGGCGGGCAGGGCGTATTCCCTCTCTGCATCGCTCGAAATTACAGAAGACGAACCTGACGGCCTGCCGCAGACGATTCACAATGGCGACCGCATCCTCGTCACTAACGGCATAGTTGAACAATTCCTGACAGAAGTACATTATCCGGTAAGGGATTACTCCTATACAGGCGTCCTGGACTATCCTGTCGCTCCCGGTGAATCTGATATTCCGCCGTCTTTCACCATCAGGTGGTACGTAGACTCCCAAGGCGATGTCGTGGCCCGTTTGTGGGAGGATAGTTGGAGCACCGAATGTACTTTCAATCCCCTTGAAGGCAAACACTGGATAGTGACCAACCTCCGACCCAACGCACATTACAGCTATCAGGTATCTTCTGCCGTATCCGGCACCGTGCTGAGCGAGGGGTCGTTTGACACATACGGCCATTTGCACCAGGTCTTTTTTGAATCTCAGGTACGCAATGCCCGCGACCTTGGCGGCTGGAAAACCAGGAACGGCAAAACCGTCAAATACCGCAAATTGTACAGGGGCGGTCGGATGAGTCCTAAACATTTGACGGAAGAGGGGAGACAGGCCCTGCTGGCAGAAGGTATCCGTGCCCAGTTGGATCTGCGCGGCAGCGACAAGATATCGTCTTGCGCCTTCGGCAGCCAGTATCCATTTTTTGCGCCCGGTCTGGCGGCAGGTTATCTGAATATGCTTGGGCCGGACGGTGAAAAAACAAAAGAGTGCTTCGAATTCATTGTCAACTGTCTCAGGGACGACAAGCCGGTATATTTCAACTGTTCGGCAGGACGTGACCGCACCGGCACTATGGCAATGCTTCTGCTCGGAGTGCTGGATGTTCCCGAAGGCGATATCTCCCAGGAATACGAACTGTCGCTTTTCGCCCCGGTTTCGTGGTCCATTACAGAAAATGAAACCACCGTCCAGACCCGTCTGGTGTCCTACAAGACCACAACCACCCACTTGTGGAACCTGGCAAACGGCGGAACGTTCGCCAAAGGCGTGGAGACTTGCCTGCTCTCGCTTGGCGTGAGCCAGACCGATATCGACGACTTCCGCGCTATGATGCTGGAATGAATGTGCGCGCACAGGCAGACCTCCGGCGAAGTTCCCTCTGTTGACTGAGTGGTGCAACGGTGGTGCAACAAAAAAAGTCAAGTGGTGAAAATCAACCACTTGACTTTTCTCTTCGTGCTCCCTCAGGGTCTCGAACCCTGGACCCCAACATTAAGAGTGTCGTGCTCTACCAACTGAGCTAAGGAAGCATTCGGGACTGCAAATGTATAACTATTTTTTGAATTGTCAAATTCGGGGCACTTTTTTTCTATATCTTTGCTGGAAGTATGGCAAGAGATTTTACAAGAGATTTACAAAAGATTTTTTCTTACGCCAGGGAAGAAGCGGCCAGGCTGGGCAACCGTACGGCAGGGCTCGACCATATTTTTCTGGCGCTGCTGCGCGACGGCGACAATGACGCCACCGCTTTGCTGGACGAGATGGGTGTCGACCGTGGTATGGTCAAGGCGGAGATGGAGAGTGTGCTGCGTGAGGCAGAAAGTGTCCCTTTTGAAGAATCGCAGAATATCAAGTTTACATCCGATATAGAGGATTTCTATCGCAATGTATCGCTGGAAATATCCCGCAACCTTGCTGCCACTCCGACACTGGCGGTAGTGCTGCTGGCCATCCTTAAGGATACAGGAACAACTGTTGCTCCGATACTGGCCCGTAGCGGCATCAACTATGACACCGTCGCAGATCATCTTTCCGGGCCGGAAGAAGCTGGCACGACAGTCGCTTCTGCTCAGGGAATCCCGGAATTCACTGTCAGCAGTGGCCCTAAGGCCGACAGTGAGCGTCAGTCGTTAAAGACTCCCAATCTGGATAAATTCGGTACCGATCTTACGGCGCAGGCCGCCGCCGGTCGCCTTGATCCCGTGGTTGGCCGTTCAAAAGAAATCGAGCGCCTGTTGCAGGTGCTCGTCCGCCGCAAGAAAAACAATCCGGTGCTGGTGGGTGAAGCCGGCGTCGGCAAGAGTGCCATAGTGGAGGGGCTGGCACAAAGGATGGTCAATCACGAAGTGCCGCCGGCTCTTCAGGGCAAGCGCATCGTCACGGTGGATATGGGCAGCGTAGTGGCCGGCACCAAATACCGCGGCCAGTTCGAAGAGCGTATGCGCGGTATCGTGGACGAACTCAAAGCCGCCACCGACACCATCATCTTCATAGATGAACTTCACACTCTGGTGGGAGCAGGCGCCCAGGCAGGAAGCCTGGATGCGGCCAACCTGCTCAAGCCGGCACTTGCCCGCGGCGAAATACAGTGCATAGGCGCCACAACCTTGGACGAATACCGTCAGGTAATTGAGAAAGACGGTGCCCTGGAGCGCCGCTTCCAGAAGATATTGGTAGAGCAGACCGACTTTAACCAGACGCTGGAGATTCTGCAGGCGCTTAAACCAAGATACGAGAAGCATCACAATGTCATATATACGGATGATGCCATCAAGGCCTGTGTCTCACTATCCGGCCGTTATATCACCGACCGCAGCCAGCCGGACAAGGCTATTGACGTTATGGACGAGGCAGGGGCCCGTGCCAATGCCGGCACCGGCACTTTCTCCGAAGAGAATCCTGCGGCTAAAGATCTTGAAGAACTCCGCGCCCGCAAACGTGAGGCTGCGGCTGCAGGCGATTTCAAGACAGCTGCAGAACTCAAGGAGAAAGAAGCTGCGCTTCTCAAGGCCGGAGACGACGCCGTGGCCAACCCTGTATCTTCTATCCCCAGGACACTGGGCGAAGAAGAGATTGCGCAGGTGGTCTCCATGATGACAAATATTCCCGTTCACCGCGTAAGCGCAACCGAAGGGGAGCGGCTGCTCACGATGTCTGCCAATCTGAAGAAGCAGATAATCGGTCAGGACGATGCTGTGGAGGCAGTGGTAAAAGCTATCCAGCGCAACCGGGCCGGCCTTCGCGACCCGAATAAGCCGGTGGGCAGTTTTATCTTTCTGGGTCCGACCGGAGTGGGTAAGACTTATCTGGCCAAGAAACTTGCCGAATATATGTTTGACAGCGAGGAGAACCTTATCCGCATAGATATGAGCGAGTATATGGAGCGCTATAGCGTGAGTTCACTCATTGGCGCTCCTCCGGGTTATGTGGGTTATGACCAGGGCGGCCAGTTGAGCGAGCAGGTGCGCCGCAAGCCCTATAGCGTGGTTCTCTTTGACGAGATAGAGAAGGCTCATCAGGATATCTTCAACCTGCTGCTGCAGGTGCTTGACGAGGGACGCCTGACTGACGCAGCCGGCCGTCACATAGATTTCAAGAATACCATCTTGATAATGACCTCCAATATCGGCAGCAAGCAGGCCAGCGAACTGGGATCCGGAATTGGCTTCAAGACCGCCACAGACGACGCGCCTCACCGCAAGAATGTAATTATCGAGAAGGCTCTCCGCCGCAAATTTTCGCCGGAGTTTCTGAACCGCATCGACGACCGCATCCTGTTCAATCCCCTTACCCGCGAAGATGTTGAGAAAATCCTTGAAATAGAATTGGACAAGTTCCGCGGAAGGATGTCCCGGATGGGCTTTGAGATAAAAGTTTCAAAAGAAACACGGGAGAAGATCCTCTCTGAAGGTTACGATCCGGAATTCGGTGCCCGTCCGCTGGGACGCGCCATCCAGAAATATCTTGAGGACCCCGTCGCAGAAGAGATAATTGCCGGCGGCAAGCCTTCAAAATGTTGACGGACGTTCAGAGTTTTCCCTGCAGTTCTTTCCTCCTGGCCTGGTAATACTCGTGCCGTCTGGGATTCTCAGGAAACCAGCCGCGCAGCACACGCTTTTCTTGCTGGAACATCTCGCGGATGCCCCACAGGCAGCAGAATGCAAATCCGCCGATAATGATTGAGAGGATGTCGTTTCTGACTGTCAGTGAGAGGATGCAGAAGAGAACCCCTGCGGCCAGCCACATCCACCAGCCCCGCTTTCCCCATCTGTATTCCATCCTGATTACCAGCGGGTGGCAGATGCCTATGCTCAGGAATACCACTGCGCCTATTAAGATGCCATTGTAATTCATACGGTACTTGTTCCGCTGCAAAGTACGGAATAACCGACGTAATCTTTTAGGCTGATAACGGATGGATTTAGGATTATCCTTGCATCTTTTTTCTGAAAGACGAAGGTGTTTCACCGGTCTCTTTTTTGAACAGTCGGGAAAAATATGACTGGTCTTCTATGCCCACAGCGCTGGCGATGTCAATTACGGGCAGGGTGGTGGATGAGAGCATCCGTTTGGCCCGTTGTATGCGGACTATATCAATCCAAGCACCCACGCTGCGCCCGGTGTACTGTTTCACCAGACGGCTCAGGTAATTCTCGCTTATGCCCGCTTCGTGTGCATAGGACGCTATGTTGCCGGGCAACTTGTCTTGATTGAAAACTGACTCGAGAAAAGTGTTTACAGCTGGCGGAATGGCGGCGGAATGCTCGCGTTTGATGCGCGAAAGGAGCAGGTCCAGCCCCTTCTCAATAAAGACGCGGTCGCCTTTTTCGAACGAAGTGTCGAGCATATTGAACAGCATTCCGATAAATGCGCCGTCATCGAACCAGAACCCCTGATGCAGAGGAGCCGAGAGGAATCGGAGCGGCTTGGTATCGGCAAGAATGGAGGGTGCAAAACCGCCGGTATAACCTACGGCGTCGCGGTAGTACCTGATGGCGAACGGGCTTTGCTGCGGAATGAGCAGTAGTTGACCGGGCTGACAGAGGTACGATGTTCCGTCGATATCCACAAGGACTTCACCGGAAGTGATATAGATGAAGCCGATTAGCGGGAGCCTTGCGGCCGGAACTTCTGAGGGCTTGATATACCCGGAAGTATCCATTCTCCTTATGAAGAACGGCGTGCGCGAAAAGTCGGCATCGGGGCTCCAGTGGGCTTTCGGGGCTACCATTGGGACATCTGCCGGATTACTGTCCGGTGAACTTCTTGCCGTCGCCCCATGCTTTTCCCACGACCCTCCCTACGGAGCGGTAGGTCATAGAAGCGGCGTCAAACACTATGGGTCTGAGTTTTTCCAGATCGACCTTGCCGTCGGTAAGTATACTTTCGTCGGCACTCATATTTACCACCTCTCCCACAAGAATCCCGTTTTCCCAGCTGACCACCTTGCACTCAAGCGTAAGCGGGTATTCGTTGATTATGGGGGCATCTACGTTTGGACTGGGAGTGACTGTAAATCCAGCCCTGGCAACTTTGTCGGGCACTTTATTGCCGCTCACCAAGCCGAAATAGTCAGATTCGGCCACAGTCCTTTCATCGGCAAAGCTTACCGTAAATGCGCCAGTCCGCTCAAAGTTCTCTGTTGTTTTGTGCTTTGACAGACTCACCACGATCTGCTTGAAATCGTACTGACCTGCCCAGGCAGCCATCATTACGTCTGGATTGTGGCTTTTGTCCCAGGTTGCTATCATCACGCAGGGCTGCGGGGTCGTTACCAAAGCATGGTCGGGACCGAAATTGATGCGTCCGGCCACTTCATTGAAGTTTGTGTCGCTCATATCATTATCGTTTTGATTATCATTATTCTTGCATCCGGCAAACATTAGCAGGATTGCCGTTATAAGTAAAAAGTGTTTCATATCAACATACGTGTGTTTTTCCTGTATTCGGCATAGCCGGGCTTGTTGTCCTGTTGACGGCGCTCCATCATAGGAATGCTTATAAATACAAAGAGGGCAGTCATCGCAATGGGGCCGGATATAAGGGCATCGAATCCGCGGCAGGAGGCATACATAACCCAGACGCCCCACCACATCTGTATCTCGCCAAAGTAGTTGGGATGTCGTCCATTCTTCCAAAGTCCTATATTGCAGAACCTGCCAGGATTATTCTCGCGAAAGCGATGGATCTGGGTATCTGCCACCAACTGTATCGTGGCAGAAGCAATGCACATTGCAAAGCCCAGCCAGGTGAGCACGTTTGCCCGGTCGGCCCCGAAAATCCCCAGTCCCGGCAACATGCAGATAAACACAACCAGGGTGGGCATCATATTCAGCCCGAAGAAGTTGGTCAGATGGAACAGGCCGGGTGAGAGTGTGTTGCGGTACTTTGTATAGCGCCAGTCTTCGTGTCCCAGTCCATTGAAAGTATAGATCCAATTGCCTGTGAGGCGGATTCCCCAGTACCATACGGCAACAAGAAGCAGCACCACGGGCAGGGAAAATGCCGACTTACGGATAGCCCAGGCAGTGAATATCACCGGCGGAGCGACGCTCCAGTATGGGTCATATACTGAGACGTTCTTATATACGAGTCCGAATCCCCAGGTGATCACTGTGGCGATGACATCTGCCGCCAGAAGTGCCCAAATTTCCGGCATTCCGGGTGTCAATTGATTGAAAACATAGATGCCCGCTACTGCCGCTGCCGCATATATCACAGCAATTATTGCCAGGCTCGCTCCTCTGGAGTAGTTTGCCATACGTCTATTTGTACTTCTCGAAATTGTACTTTTCCCTGAGAATGGCTTTCGTCTCCTCGTCCTGATGTGTAAAATAGGCCTTGAAGCCGGGGCAGAAGTTGATGTGCCACCTCCAGAAGCGTCCCGGAAGCGACTTGGGATTCTTATCGTAGTGAGCCCTCAATTTGCAGTTTTCGCAAGGATATTGTGCCATATTCGTGTCAATTTATTTCAAAGATAAGAAATACCGGTGTTTATTGTATCTCGGTAAGATTGCCAGTGACGGAATCAATTATGAAGCCTCGTACAGCGATGTCTTTTGGCATCAGGGGATGATTCACAATGGCAGCTACGGTTTTACGTACAGACGCTTCGGTGTCGTGGAAGCCTTCCAGCCACCGCCCAATGCCTTTGCCTTCCCATTCTTTAAGTACTGTTTCTGAAACGCCCGCCTCAAGCATATGTGGTTTGAAATCCCTATAACTCATATGGCAGGCACCGCAGGTGGAGTGGTGGACTACCATCACTTCCCTAACGCCCAGTTCGTATATCGCCACCAGAAGCGACCTCATCGCCGAGTCGGTCTCGGATAACACCAACCCGCCGGCATTCTTGATGATCTTGGCGTCGCCGTTTCCCAGGCCAAGCGCTCTGGGCAGCAGCTCTGTAAGACGTGTGTCCATACACGTAAGCACTGCCAGATTCTTCTTGGGATACTTATCTGTAATATATGGCTCGTATCCCTTCTTCTCCACGAACTGCCTGTTATACTCCAGTATTTGGTCAATCATATTCGTAGGTTTTATACAAAGATAGTAATTGTTTGACTATCCTATGTGTCCAACCCGGGGCCAAAGTGAAGTCAAACAAGTGTGCCACTTAGGCATCTGGAGCCACGGTGGGTCTGTCTGGACGCCTTTTACAATGGGTCCACGCCAAGACGAATGCCCCCAGAACGTACTCAGCGCGGGTTTGCTTTGTCGTCACTTTGGCAAGAATCCAACTTCAACTCTTGGTATTGACTTTAAAGGGCTAAGTTTTTCGTCAGACTTAATAACAAGTGAAAATAGTTAAGGAACCTCTGAAAGTCTTATCTTTGCTATGTGATTAGCAAGTCATTCTCCTATATTCTTTTTTCTGTTGTAATTGCGGCGGTGGTAGCTGTGATTGTGGGGGTTAATTATATCATCAAGAAGAGGCGCCACCAAAAGATTTTGGGTATGATTGATGAACTTTGTCCAAGTATTAAAGATGCTTTGGCAGATATCAGTAGTTATTATTTCTATGGGCATTACATTACAGAGTCAGAGCGGAAAATGCTTGATAATAAGTACAATGATTTATTAACCAGACTAAACAGAATCATTAACAGCAAAGAAATAGAAGAGCATCCAGACACCATTCTTTTCAAGCGATTCCACATCGCGATGATGGATAGTGTTGCTATTAAGAGGAAAAACAACGAACATTTTGTTAAAAATCAACTGGATATTCATTCACCATATTTAGACAGCGTTCTTGCTTATCCTTTGGATACACAGCAACGAGAGGCAATTGTCAACTTGGAGGATAATGTCCTAGTGATCAGTAGCGCAGGAAGTGGCAAAACTATGACGACGGTAGGAAAGGTACGTTATTTGATCGACAAGCAAGGAGTGCCTCCAGAAAGAATACTGTTGATCACCTTTACAAGAAAAGCGGCGGAGTCACTTTCTGAGCGTCTTGGGGAGGATAAACTCAAGTGTCGTACATTTCACAAACTTGCATTGGAAATTATTAGTGAGGCAACAGGAAAGAAGCCATCCATCACTCCGCAAGACTTTTCTGTACAGGTATATCATAGACTGTTTACTGGCAGTCCTATATTTAAGGCTGCTGTTTCTGACTATATCTTACGTTCTCGTTATACGATGAGGGATCAATTTGAGTATAATTCGTTGCAGGAATATATGCAAGACCGTAAGAAGTCAGGCGTTCAGGCTTACTTCGCTGATATGGATGGAAAACCAGTGTTTTGTAAGTCAGATCAAGAATGCCAGATCTGTGATTTCTTGGGTTCGCGGGGAATTAAATTCCGTTATGAGGAAAAATATCAGTTGAGTACACTTGATACTGAATACAGGCAATATTGTCCGGATTTTTCAATATATCTCGATTTTCCAGACGGTAAAGTGAAGCGCATCTATCTTGAGCATTATGCTGTGAATGAATATGGCCAGTGCCCTAAATGGTTCTCTAAAGAAGACACTGCCAAATACTTACAAGGAATAGAATGGAAGAGGCAACTTCATAAGAAGAATGGTACAATACTTTTGGAAACGTCAAGCGCAGATTTTTATCGTGGGAACGTCTTTAAGAAGTTGTCAAAAGACTTAATAGGTATCGGAGCGGTCTTTAATGAAACTGTTAATCATAATATTTCAAGGGAACTGCATCGGCAGGAAGAAAATATTCTTGCAATGCTAACCTCTTTCAATTTCCTGCTTAAGTCAAGAGGTAGATCATTAGAAGATATTCGACGTAGGGTAAGGCGTGGTTCTGACGTCATAACGATAAACGATATTGTTGCTCCTTTTGTTATAGAATACCAAAAAATGGAGGAAGAGAGTTGTGAGATAGACTTCACAGATACCATTAATAGGGCGACGGATTTTTGTAATAATGGATTCCGTCCGAACTATGATTATATCTTGGTTGATGAATTCCAGGATATATCTTTGGACAGATATCGCTTCTTGCAATCACTGCGGCGTAAAGAACCGTTGACAAAACTTTTCTGTGTCGGTGATGATTGGCAGTCTATCTATCGTTTTGCCGGTAGCGATATGGCTTTATTCAAACATTTCGACAAGTTTTTCGGTTATACCAAGAAGTGCTTGATGGAAACTACATATCGATTTGGTGAACCCACTATTTCCGAATCATCAAAATTCATTTTGGCAAATCCGGAGCAGGCAGTAAAGAGCGTACACTCTTTTAAAAGTGATGTGGAAACTAAACTTGACTTTATACCAACGTCTGGAAGGAAGGGGGTGGTTGAGGTCGTGAAACGATTGATTAATCAGATACCTGAGAACAAAGATCTTTTGTTCCTTGGACGTTATGGCTTCGACGTTAATATATTCAAAAATTCCGATTTGATTATCACTAATGAAAAAGGCAATACCTACGTATCCTATGGCAGCCGGAAGATGTTGTTTATGACGCTTCACCAATCCAAGGGCTTGGAATATGACTACATTATCTTGCTTAATTGCAATGGTGGAATGCTGGGGTTTCCGTCACAGATTAATG
>CACYEB010000066.1 GCA_902773305.1 uncultured Bacteroidia bacterium | reverse complement strand
GTGGCGGTTTATAAGGTGCAGAGTGTCGCCCTTGTGCGGATAGTCCAGCGACTGGGCGTGAAGGTCGGCCTTCTCTACGCGGATTTCTACCTTATGGTCATCTTCCTGAGCATACGGATACCAGTAATAATTGTGGATGTTGGTACAGTCGTCCAGGCAGCCGCGGAACATACAGTTCCGGATGGTGATATTGCCGCGGCACGAAGTGAAGTGTGTGGCATCGGTGGTGGTGCTGGTGTAGCGGCCGGGGTAGGGTACTATCTGGATGTGGTCCAGCAGGATATCTTTGGTTTCGTGGCCCACGACGCCCATTCCGGGAAAACTGTAGATGATTATGTCCTTGAGAGTGACATTCTCGCTCTCGCGCAGCATATAGCAGGGGCGGTAATGACCGCCGTGCTTGATGACCAGGATGTCACCGACCTGTGCAGTGCACTTGCTGAACTTGTAGAGCACCTTGCCTGGAGCGGGTGTGCCGGCCAGTCCGCCGTCGGCATCAAAGAAAAAGCCTGTAGCAGGGCTGTAGAATTCGGTGCGTCCCTGGACCACCTTGTCGCTGTATTTGTAATACTCCGGATCGAATTCTGCCTCTATCATATCGCCCTTTATCGATGTAATCAAAGCCTCTATGTTGTTGTGGCGCTTGTAGTCTATCTGCAGGCCCTTCACGGTAACATTCTTGCAACGGATAAAGGCCAGCAGTTCCATCCATCCCTCTACCATCAGTTTGGCGCCGTAGGCCTCTATGGTGAGGTCCTTTGCCCCGGTAAAGTCCAGGCCGGTAACATAGGGCTTGGTGGGGATAAAGAGGTAGCGCTGCACCTGAAGGCCAAAGCCGTAGGTGCCGTCTATCGCCTCGCGCTCTATCCTTGCCGCCTCCGGGTCGGAGAAATCATAGACGCCAGCCGGGAAAACCAGTGTGGTGCCGGCGTGTTCGCGGCAGAATTTTGCGGCCTCGCGCAGTGCGTCGGCATCGTTGATTCCGTCATCTGGAACAGCGCCGAAATCTTTGACAGAAACGGTGGCACCGCCGTTGGAGCAGGCACATAGCACCATTGCGGCAAAGATGTTTAGAAGGAAAGATGTCTTTTTCATATCAGTTAAAGTATAATGGCAAATTTTGACAAAGTTAATCAAATTAAGTAAATTCGCCCCTCTATGGACTTGGCTGGTAAAAAAGTAATTCTGGCAAGCAATTCTCCTCGCCGTCGGGAATTGCTCGCTGGATTGAACGTAGAGTTCACGGTGGATACCCGCAACCGCTTTGAGGAGTCATTCCCGGCGGATATGCCTCATAGCCAGGTTCCTGCTCATATGTCCAGAGGCAAGTCGCACGGCTTCTGGAGACCGCTGGAAAAAGGGGAGATACTTTTGACCAGTGACACTATGGTGCTGCTGGACAGCCTGATTATGGGCAAGCCTCACGGTAGGGAAGAGGCTGTAGAGATGCTTCGTGCCCTGTCGGGACGCACCCACGAGGTGATTACTGCGGTCACGGTTCGGGACTGCAGTCACGAAGAAACTGTGTGCGACACCACGATGGTGACATTCCGGCAACTGACGGATGCCGAGATAGACTATTACATAGATACCTGCAGACCCTACGACAAGGCGGGCGCCTATGGCATCCAGGAGTGGCTCGGATATGCCGCCTGTACCGGAATCGAAGGCTCCTTTTATAATGTTATGGGCTTTCCGGTGCATAAAGTATATGATGAATTGATTAAATTTGCAGGATATTAGTATTCCGAACGATGGAGTTAGAAGCAAAGTACAATCCGAGTAACGTAGAAGACAAGTGGTACGCCTGGTGGATGGACCACAACTTTTTCCATTCAGAACCGGACAGCCGTGAGCCATATACGATAGTGATTCCCCCGCCAAATGTCACCGGAATCCTGCATATGGGCCACGTGCTGAACAATACGATAAACGATGTGCTCATACGCAAGGCACGTATGGACGGCAAGAATGCCTGCTGGGTTCCCGGCACAGACCACGCCTCCATAGCGACAGAGAACAAAGTCGTAGGCCGTCTCCGCGAGAAAGGCATCAGGAAAGAGGACATCTCCCGCGAGGAGTTCCTCAAATACGCCTGGGAGTGGAAAGAAGAGCACGGCGGGATTATCCTCAAACAGCTGCGTAAACTTGGCGCAAGCTGTGACTGGGACCGCACCAGGTTTACGATGGACCCCGAACTGAGTAAGGCGGTGATAAACACTTTCTGCTATTTCTATGACAAGGGTTACATCTACCGCGGCGCACGTATGGTGAACTGGGATCCCGTCGGCCTCACCGCAGTCAGTGACGAAGAGGTTATCCACCGCGATACACAGAGCAAGTTCTACCATCTCCGCTATTTTATCAGCGACGGCAACGGCAATCCCACCGACAAGTTCCTCGTTATTGCAACGACCCGTCCCGAGACCATTATGGCCGATGCCGCCATCTGCGTCAATCCAAAAGATGAACGCCACTTCTGGCTGCACGGAAAGAAGGTGCTGATTCCGCTTATCAACAAGGAAATCCCCGTGATTGAGGATGACTATGTGGAGATGGATTTCGGTACAGGCTGCCTGAAGGTAACCCCGGCGCACGATGTAAATGACCACGAAATAGGCCTCCGCCATAATCTGGAGGTAATTGATATAATCGACGACCACGGCCGCCTTAACGAGAAGGCGCAGATCCTGGTGGGTGAAGACCGCTTTGAGGCGCGCAGGAAGATAGAGAAGATGCTGGAAGAGGCGGGCAACCTGGTAAAGACTGAAGACTACGTTTCACCGATAGGCTATTCAGAGCGTACAAACGCAGTCATCGAGCCCAAACTCTCCACCCAGTGGTTCCTCAAGATGGAATCGCTAGCCAAGGAGGCGCTTGCCAGCGTTGAGAACGGTGACGTCAAACTTATTCCCGACAAATATCGCAATACATACCGCCACTGGATGGAGACGGTGCGTGACTGGTGTATCTCCCGCCAGCTCTGGTGGGGCCAGCGCATACCGGCTTATTATCTTCCCGACGGCCGCTTTGTGGTGGCTCCCGATGCAGAGGCCGCACTGGTCAAGGCGCGCGCCCTGGACGCATCTCTCAAAGCAGAAGATCTCCGTCAGGATGAGGATGTGCTGGATACCTGGTTCAGTTCGTGGCTCTGGCCCATCAGCGTGTTTGATCCCGATAAGCCGGGTCATCCGGAAGCTGAGCCCAATGCCGACCTTGCGTACTATTATCCCACGAGCGACCTGGTAACGGGCCCCGACATCCTCTTCTTCTGGGTGGCGCGTATGATTATGGCAGGAGACGAGTTTATGGGCAAGGTCCCGTTCCACAACGTGTTCCTTACCGGTATCGTCCGCGACAAACTGGGGCGCAAGATGTCCAAGTCGCTGGGCAATTCCCCCGACCCGCTGGATCTGATAGCTAAATATGGCGCCGACGCTGTCCGCCTGGGTATGATGCTCTGCACAAGCGCCGGTAACGACATCCTGTTTGACGAAAGTCAGGTGGAGCAGGGACGCAACTTCTGCAACAAGGTTTGGAACGCCTACCGCCTCGTTCAGATGTGGAATGTTGAGGACAAGCCTGCCTCCGATGTCAATAAGCTGGCTGTCAAGTGGTTCCACGAGCGTCTGTGTGAAACAGTGACTGCGGTTGAAGACCATTACTCAAAATACCGTATCAGCGACGCGATAATGGCTGTTTACAAGCTGTTCTGGGATGATTTCTGCGCCTGGTATCTGGAGCTTGTCAAGCCCGCATATGGTGATTCAATAGATAAGGACACCTACCTGTGGACCATCGGATTCTTTGAGTCGCTGCTCAAGATGCTGCATCCGTTCATTCCGTTCATTACAGAGGAGCTCTGGCAGAACATCAAGGAGCGCAAGGAGGGTGAGACCATAATGTTTGCCGACTCTCCCAAGTCCTACGGATTCGACGCAAAGGTAATCGCCGATTTCAATATCGCGGCACAGGCGGTGACCGAGGTCCGCGCTTTGCGTGCAAAGAAAAACATATCTCCCAAGGAGGCGCTGCCCCTGATGGTCAGGGGTGCTTTCCCCGCATCCGTCTCTCCTGCGATTGTCAAGATGGCCAACATATCCGGCATCACCGTCGTGGAGGACTTTGGCGATGCGGCTGGGGAATCTTTCCTGGCCGGTACCGTCCAGTTCTTCGTACCGCTTGAGGGAATGATAGATGCCGATGCCGAGAAGGCTAAGATTGAGGCCGAAATCGCCCGCTATGAGGGTTTCCTCAAAGGAGTAAATGCGAAACTGGGCAACGAGCGCTTCGTGACAAACGCTCCCGCCGCCGTGGTGGAGAACGAACGCAAGAAACAATCCGACGCAACCCAGAAGCTGGCTAACCTGAGAGAGCGTCTCTCAAAACTTTAATAATGCATTTATTAATCACTAAAACAATAAATTATGACTGCTTTATCTATGTTGATACTTCCCCTGGGAGTAATCGGTCCCTGGCAGTGGGTTATACTCGCACTTATCATCATCCTACTCTTCGGCGGCAAGAAGATTCCCGAGCTTATGCGTGGTCTGGGCAAAGGCGTCAAGGAGTTCAAGAGCGGTATGAAAGAGGCCGAGAAGGAGATTAACGACATCAAGTCCGACATCGAAACTGAAGATCCCAAAAAGCTTAAAGACTAAACGATGGCAGAAGAGGAGAAGCTTGACGAGAGCAAGAATATGAGCTTCTGGGATCACCTGGAAGCTTTGCGGCACGGTTTGTTCCGGGTAGTGATAGCACTGCTCGCCGCTTTCGTCGTGCTTTTCTTTTTCAAGGATTTTCTGTTTGACAAGATTATCCTGGCGCCGACCCGTTCCGACTTTTTCTTCTATGAGTGGTTCGGGATGAAGACTGGCCTGCAACTTGTCAACATAGAGCTTTCCACCCAGTTTATGGTGCATATGAGGGTCACGTTTATGTGCGCCTTCATAGTCTGCTGCCCGTATGTGATTTTTGAAATCTGGCGGTTCATTGCCCCCGCACTGTATCAGCACGAAAAAAGGGCCACCAGACGGGCATTCCTGTTTGCATCGTTCCTGTTTTATCTGGGAATCGCGGTGGGCTACAGCATCATCCTGCCGCTTATGATCAACTTCTTTGACGGATACAAGGTCAGTGAAACGGTGGTGAACACCATCTCGCTGAATTCTTATATCTCTACTGTCAATTCCACCGTCATCATTTTCGGTATCGTGTTCGAGATACCCACCGTGGTGGCAATTCTTTCTGGCATAGGCCTGATTACCCGTCAGACCCTGATTGACGGCTGGAAATATGCCGTGCTGGTGATAGCACTGCTTGCGGCCATCATCACACCGGCCGACCCGTTCTCTATGCTGATTGCCGCCATTCCGCTGGCATTGCTCTACGGTCTCAGCATCCTGGTGTGCAAGCCAGCACGGCCTGAAGAAGAATTGTCAGAAGAAACGGCTCCGGCAGAATGATTTCCATAACTGATCTTACCGTATCGTTCGGCGGCACCACGCTGCTGAATGATATCTCTTTGCACATCAGCGAAAAGGACCGGATCGGCCTCACCGGCCGCAACGGTGCCGGCAAATCGACTCTGCTGAAACTGATTATAGGTGAGCAGCAGCCCACCAGCGGCAAGGTGATGGTGCCCTCCGGCCTGACGATCGGCTATCTTCCGCAACAGATGCAGCATCACAAGGGCCGCACCGTGATGGAAGAGACAATGACGGTGTTTGAAGATTTCTTTGCCCTGCACCGTCGTGTGGACGAGATTTCTGCCGAACTGGCAACCCGCGAGGACTATGACTCCAAGGAGTATTCGCGGCTGATAGTTGAGCTGAACAACATCAACGACCGGCTGGCTATGGCAGAGAGCGAAACGCCCGAAGTAGCCGCCCTCAAGACCCTCCGCGGCCTGGGCTTCCGTGACGGAGAACTGGGACGTGCTACCGAGACATTCTCTCAGGGGTGGAATATGCGCATAGAGCTGGCCAAGATTCTGCTCCGCAAACCCGACGTCCTGCTGCTGGACGAGCCCACCAACCACCTGGACATCGAGTCCATCCAATGGCTGGAAGATTATCTGCAGACATTCGGCGGCTCTATGGTGCTGATATCCCACGACCGCCGTTTTCTGGACAACACCACCAACCGTACAGTGGAGATTATGCTGGGCCGTATCCACGACTACAAGGTGCCTTACAGCAAGTATCTGGTGCTGCGCGCCGAGCGCATTGAGCAGCAGAAAGCGGCCTACGAGAACCAGCAGCGCACAATAGAGAAGACTGAAGAGTTTATAGAGCGGTTCCGCTACAAGCCCACC
>CACYEB010000065.1 GCA_902773305.1 uncultured Bacteroidia bacterium | reverse complement strand
TTTATCCTTGCCCATCACTCTGCAGAGGGCTCCGCCACGGTGGGTGGCTTTGATTTGGGCAACCCCGCACCCTGCAAGGGCAACACCTGTCTGGATGCCGACCTGGCAATGGCCATCGTGAAGCGTTACAGGCAGCTTGGCCTGGTTCCCGAAGTGTTCAAGATGGAGCAGGGGTGGTATCCCGCTCCGGGTGACTGGAATCCGCGTGAGGAGATGTTCCCCGACGGCCTGGCGCCCGTTTCGTCGCTGATCCACGCATACGGTTCCAAACTGGTCGTGAGCCTGGATGCAGAGGAGGTGGCCAAGGGCAGTCCCGTAGCAACCGAGTTTGCCGACTATATGCTCCACGGGGGCAAGAAGATGGGCTATATCTTTGATTTTTCACAGCCCAAGGCGGTGGATGCGCTGTGCAAATATGTGGCATCGCTGATGGAAAAGGGAGGCATCGACGGCCTGGTGTGCGATTTCGGCGGCGATGTCGCCCGATACTGGGATCTTGCAGACGGAGTTGACCGCGCCGGCCTGGTGGAGATGAAATATGTGGCGGGGCTTTACCGCTTCTGGGATTTCATCGCCGCCCGCTTCCCCGGCTGCCGGATGGATGTTACCGCCGGCGGGGCGCGCCTCGACCTGGAAGCGGTTTCGCGTTCGGCCTTCTGCAGTTTCGGCCGCGACCTTGCGCCTTCCATTGCCCAGTGCCAGCTGTATGCCCTCTCGCAGTATCTTCCGCTGCAGGGACTGGAGATTGCCGGCAGCAATCCCTACGATGTCCGTTCGCGTATGGGCGGCACTTTCAACTACTGTTTCGATATGTTCGCGCTCGGTGCCGACGGCCATCTTATGCAGGCGCTGCTGGGGCAGTACCGCGACATCGGCCGGCTGTTCCTGTGCGACTATTATCCGCTCTGCGGAATCAGTGCCCGGCAGCACGAAGACCTGTGGATTGCCAGGCAGTTCCACGATGCGCAATCGGGCAGCGGAATTATTATTGCTTTCAGAAGAAGTTTGTCAGAAAATGCTACATTTGCAGCGGGTTTGAAAGGGATGGATCCGGATGCCCGCTACGAGGTCTGCAACTGCGACACTGGGGAGACCTACACTGCAAAGGGGTCAGAACTTGCAAAGGGCTGCCGATTCAGGCTGGACGAACCCGGAGAGAGTGTACTTTTAAGGTATAAGTTGAAATAGCATTATCTTCAATGAAGCAGTTAGACGTAAACTTTATGCATCCTGCAGAGCAGATTGCAGTCATCATCAAGCGTATTTACCGCAGCGGAATGACCACTACCTCGGGTGGAAATGTCTCTATCCGCGACGACAACGGAGATATCTGGATTACCCCGTCCGCAATAGACAAGGGGACACTGAAGCCCTCCGATATGATGAGGGTCACCAAAGAAGGCAAGATCATAGGCCCCTACAAGCCATCTTCTGAATATCCTTTCCACAGAGCCATATACAACACCCGCCCCGAAATCCGCGCCATTATCCACGCGCATCCTCCGGGACTGGTGGCGTTCAGCATTGCGCACAAGATTCCCAACACCAACATCATTCCCCAGGCCCGCGACATCTGCGGCGAAATCGGGTATGCTCCCTACGCCTGCCCCGGCAGCGAAGAGCTCGGAAAGAAAATCTCAAAGGTTTTTGAAGACGAAAAATACAAGGCGGTGATTCTGGAAAACCACGGCGTGGTGCTGGGCGGAAGCGACCTGATGGACGCATATCAGCGCTTCGAGACGCTGGAATTCTGCTGCCGCACCATCATCAATGCAGAGCATTTCGGCGGCATAAACACCCTTACCGATGCCCAGATAGCAGATTTCCACAGCCGCATCCCGCACAACATAATGCACTTTATGGATGTGCAGCACCCCAGTGACGAGCGCGAAATGCGCGGCCGGATGGTGGATATGATCCACCGTTCCTGCGACCAGGGGCTTATGATATCGACCTACGGCACGGTGTCTATGCGCTGGAAGGGAGACGATTTCCTTATCACGGCAACGGGCAAGCCCCGCTGGGATATGCAGCGCGAAGATATCGTGCAGATCCGTGACGGTATGGCCGAGGTGGGCAAGATTCCCAGCCGCAGCGTGGCGCTTCACCAGCGCATCTACCAGAAGAATCCCCACATCAACTCCATCATTACCACCCAGACCCCGAACCTGATGGCCTTTGCCGTATCGGGCAAGAAGTTTGACGTGCGTACCATCCCGGAGAGCTGGATCTTTTTGAAGGACGTGCCGCGCCTGGAGTTCAACGAGCATTACGAGAATCCCGACAAGGTAGCCGACATCCTCTCGCAGAACCGCGCCATTATGGTCAACAACGACTGTTTCATTGTGACCGGCGATGCCCTGATGCAGACCTTCGACTATCTTGAGGTTGCCGAGTTCAGTGCCCATTCGCTGGTGATGGCCACCGCCATAGGCGAGTTGAAGCCCATCACCGACAAGGAGATTGACGAACTTAGAATCGCATTCAATGTAAAATAATGAAGACATACAAAAAGGCCTCTCTTATCTTGGAAGACGGAACGGTCTTCGGCGGATATGCTTTCGGCGCTGATCGCCCGGCATCCGGCGAGACCGTTTTTTCTACCGCAATGGTGGGATACACAGAAACGCTCACCGACCCCTCGTTCCAGGGACAGATTCTCTGCGTTACATATCCGCTGCTTGGCAACTACGGCGTGCCGGTGATGGAGCGCGATGCCGACGGCACCATCCGCGGGTTCGAGTCGGAATCCATCCACGTCCGCGGACTCATCATAGGTGACCTCTCGGTGGATTTCAGCCATTGGAGCGCCGCTATGAGCCTTGACGAATGGCTCCGCAAAGAGGGCATCCCCGGCATCTGGGGGGTGGACACGCGTGCCTTGACGCAGAAACTGCGCGACGCGGGTTCTATGCTTGGCCAGATAGTCATAGAAGGGGGACAGCCCGTCCGCGAGCTGGACGACCCCAACACCCGCAACCTTATCGCCGAGGTCTCCTGCAAGGAGCCCGTCCGCTATCGCGAGGGGGCGGGGAAGAAGGTGGTGGTGATAGACTGCGGCATCAAGCACAACATTATCCGCTGCCTGATAGCCACCGGCGTAGAGTTGATCCGCGTGCCGTGGGACTACGACTTCAACGCCGATCCCACGATGAGCGACTGGGACGGCCTTTTCATATCCAACGGCCCCGGCAATCCCGACTACTGCGGCGCCACCGTGCAGCATATCCGGGAGTCGATGGCCCTTGGCAGGCCCATCTTCGGCATCTGTATGGGCAACCAGCTGCTGGCAAAGGCGGCCGGCGCCAAGACATACAAGCTCAAATACGGCCACCGAGGCCATAACCAGCCGGTGCAGATGGTGGGCACCGACCGCTGCTTCATAACATCCCAGAACCACGGCTTTGCGGTGGACGATTCCACCCTTGGAAGCGACTGGGAGCCCTGGTTCAAGAATCTCAACGACGGCACCAACGAGGGCATCCACCACAAGGACAAGCCTTTCTTCTCGGTGCAGTTCCACCCCGAGGCCTCCAGCGGCCCTCTGGACACCCAGTTCCTTTTTACCAAATTCGTTTCAATGCTCTAAGCCGCTTCAAATATGGATACATCAATCAAGAAAGTTTTGGTTCTGGGCTCGGGAGCCCTCAAGATAGGCCAGGCCGGCGAGTTTGACTACAGCGGCAGCCAGGCGCTCAAGGCGCTTCGCGAAGAGGGTATAGAGACCGTCCTGATCAATCCCAACATAGCCACCGTGCAGACATCTGAGGGAATCGCCGACAAGGTTTACTTCTTGCCCGTGACTCCTTTCTTCGTAGAGAAGGTCATCGCCCGTGAGCATCCCGACGGCATCCTGCTGAGCTTCGGCGGCCAGACAGCCCTCAACTGCGGCGTGGAACTCTACCGTGGCGGCATCCTCGAAAAGTACGGTGTAAAGGTGCTGGGCACGCCCGTGCAGAGCATCATCGACACCGAAGACCGCGAGGCTTTTGTGGAGCGTATGGAGGAGATAGACATCAAGATTATCCGTTCTTCTGCCGTGGGCAGCGTAGAGGAGGCGGCTGCGGCTGCACGCGAACTGGGCTATCCTGTGATCCTGCGTGCGGCATACGCTTTGGGCGGCCTGGGCAGCGGTTTCTGCGACAACGAGGAGCAGCTTTTGGAGCTGGCGGAGAAATCGTTCTCATATTCGCCGCAGGTGCTGGTAGAGAAGTCTTTGAAGGGGTGGAAGGAGATAGAGTTCGAAGTGGTGCGCGACTGCTACGACAACTGCATCGCGGTCTGCAATATGGAGAATTTTGACCCGCTGGGCATACATACGGGCGAAAGTATCGTGGTGGCGCCCTGCCAGACGCTGGACAACCACGACATCAACCTGTTGCGCGAGCTGGCCATCAAGATTGTGCGCCATATCGGCATAGTGGGCGAGTGCAACGTGCAGTATGCCTACGACCCCGGCAGCGACGACTACCGCGTGATCGAACTCAACGCCCGCCTTTCCCGTTCTTCTGCCCTTGCATCCAAGGCAACCGGCTATCCGCTGGCTTTCGTGGCGGCCAAGCTGGGTCTGGGCTACGGCCTGCACGAGCTCAAGAACTCGGTGACCAAGACCACGCCGGCGTTCTTCGAGCCGGCCATCGACTATATAGTGTGCAAGATTCCCCGCTGGGACTTGGGCAAGTTCCACGGCGTGTCCCGCAAGATAGGCTCCAGTATGAAGTCTGTAGGAGAGGTTATGTCAATCGGCCGCAGCTTTGAGGAGGCGCTCCAGAAGGGCCTCAGAATGATAGGGCAGGGGGCGCACGGTTTCGTGGGCAACAAGGAACTTGGGATAGACAATGTGGACGAGGCTCTGCGCGAGCCCACCGACAAGCGTATCTTTGTGCTGGCCAAGGCTTTGCAGGAAGGATACACTATAGACCAGATCTATGACCTGACCAAGATAGACCGCTGGTTCCTGTATAAACTGCGCAATATGGTCAACACAGAAGCCGAGTTGCAGAAGTATTCCCGCGTAGAGGACGTGCCTTTCGAGTTGCTTAAACTGGCCAAATGCCAGGGCTTCTCCGACCATCAGCTGGCCCGTGCCTTCTACAAGGGGCTCGACGACGTGGAGCAGATGCAGGACAAGGTCCGCGCCCGCCGCAAACAGCTGGGCATCGTGCCGTACGTAAAGCAGATAGACACCCTGGCTGC
>CACYEB010000064.1 GCA_902773305.1 uncultured Bacteroidia bacterium | reverse complement strand
CTTGCCCGCGGCACCGCCGTAGAATGGCTTATAATAAATAGGGCGGAAGCGGACGCCGGGCAGCTCAAGGCCGTTGAGGCGCTCCGCCAGCTTTTCGGGATTATCAATCCACTCGGCGGCAAATGTTTCGAACGGAAGCGTATAGCCTACGCCTATATTGAGATATCCGCCCATATCGCCGGCGATGCCGGAGCAGGGGTAGCCTAAAGCAGACGATGCCTGCGGAATGTGTGGCGACGGCATCACCCACGGCAGACCGGTCTCCTGAAACAGCATATCACGCCTCCAGCCTTCCATCTCCACCACGGTAAGGTGACACTTGAGAAACTTGTCGGTCCCCCTCTGGCCGCGGTTCATCCCCTCTTCGTTTATCATTGTAGCCAGCTCGCCAACCGTGAGGCCATAGACATAGGGAATCCTGTACATCCCCACGAAAGAGAAGTAGCCGTCCTCTACCAGAGGGCCGTCCACCTGAAGGCCGCCCAGCGGGTTGGGACGGTCCAGCACCACGACCTCTATGCCGGCCTCGGCGCAGGCGCTCATCACAAGGCCGAGGGTACTGATAAATGTATAGGAGCGGCAGCCGTTGTCCTGGATGTCATATACCATCACATCGATGTCCTTCAGCATCTCGGGAGTCGGCTTGCGGGTGGCGCCGTAGAGCGAATGCACCGGCAGTCCGGTGGCGGGGTCGCGCATTTCACTGCTCACATGGTCGCCGGCGTGTTCGCTGCCGCGGACGCCGTGCTCGGGACCGTATAAAGCCACCAGATTCACCTCCGGCGCATTGGCCAGAATGTCCACAGTACTCACCAGGTTGCGGTCCACTCCGCTGGGATTGGTCACCAGGCCGACACGTTTGCCCTGAAGCGGGGCGAAACCGCTCTCTATCAGCACCTCAAGGCCGGTTTTGACGGAGGATTGCGCGCAGGATGTTTCCGCGGCTTCTACAAAGTTTGCGTTGCTGCCGCGTGCCCCGCAGCCTGCCAGAAGCATAAGCAATATCACCAATAATTTATTTCTTGCCATATTGAGGGTCGATTGTGGGTTTTATCAATAAAGTAACCGCTATAGTCACGAGACAGCATCCCATCACCATCATAAAAAACGCCGGATAGCCTATGCTCAACTGGATCTTGCCTGCCACGAAACCGGGTAGCATCATACTGAAGGCCATGAAAACCGTGCAGAAAGCGTAGTGGGAGGTCTGGAACTCCCCACGCGAATAATACAGCATATATAGGGTGTATGCGGTAAAGCCGAATCCGTAGCCGAACTGGTCGATGGCGATACACACATACACCGGCCAAACGCTGACAGGCTGGGCGATAGCCATATAAAGATAGACACTGCACGGCAGTGCCAGGCTCAGGGCCATCGGCACCAGGCACTTCTTGAGACCGTATTTGCCGCCTGCTATACCGCCCAGGATGCCGCCCAGCAGCAGGGAGATTACTCCGATGGTGCCATTTGCAAGACCCACCTGAACATCGTTCATTCCAAGACCGCCCGCTTCGCGCGCATCTTTCAGGAAAGGTATCAGCATTTTTAGCGAGAATGCCTCCGGCAAACGGAAAAGCAGCAGGAACACCAATGCCAGCCAGAAACCTTTCTTCGTGACAAATGTAGCGAACAGCGGCCCGAGGCTTTTGATGGTATCCTTTACGGTCGTCCCCTCTTCCTGCCGGTCATTCTCAGGCCTGGGCATTGCCAACAGGTCCCATACGGCCATTGCTGCCATCACGGCAGAGCACCCGATAAGCGTATACGACCACGATCCCACGGCATCGGCCCCTTTGTTCTGCAGCAAACCCGCTATGATTGCCAGCAGGCCCTGTCCGCAAAACAGCGCCAGGCGGAAAAAGGTGTTGCGCACACCCACGAAAAGTGACTGTCGATGATCATCCAGCCCCAGCATATAGAATCCGTCGGCTGCGATATCGTGTATGGACGAAGCAAATGCCGTTACCAGGAACAACAGCAGTATTAAACTCAGGCTGCACCGTGGCAGGGCAAAACCCAGAATGGCCGTGCACGCCACCATAAGAATCTGCATTACGACTGCCCACTTCCTTTTGGTGGCGATAGTATCCACAAAGGGGCTCAGGACAATCTTGAGTACCCACGGAAATGAAAGTAAAGATGTGTAGAGCGTCAACTTATCGTTGGGCATTCCCATATTCTTGAACACTATGAGCGACACGATGTTCACAATGGAATACGGCAGCCCTTCAAAGATATAAAGGGTAGGCACCCACGCCCACGGATTGCTTTTCTTTTTTATGGCGTTCATCTATTATTATTTTTTGGACAACCGGTATCATCTTGTGGCTGAAGGGTGGTGCCAGGATAGTAATGCTGCAGTATGGTGCGGTAGTCGTAGCCGCGGTCGCCCATTGCGGCAGCGCCTATCTGGCACAGGCCTACACCGTGACCCCAGCCGGCGCCGTAAAGGATGAAACGCGTCGGGCCGGACACTTTCTCCACCACAAATGCCGAACTATAAAGGTGGCTGCGGGAGAGAGTCTTGCGGATTTCCAGCTCCTTGCCGATGGTTTTTGTCTTCTTGACGCCGACTATCTTCAGGCGGCAGATGCGGCCGGAAACGCCTCTCTCCAAAGGAATCAAATCAAGGATTTCGCCAAAATCCTCTCCTGTACGCTCCAGTATGATTTGTCTTAACTCTTCTGCGGTGTATTCAACCTTCCACCTGTAGAAATCCTTGGTCTCGCTGTCGTAATCTTTGAGGACCTGCCCCAGCAGACGAGTGCTGCGGGTGTTGCAGAACGCCCTGGGATGTGACAGAATCCATCGGCGCGCAGATTTCTCTTCCCTCAAATCCCAGTCACGGCCGGAGGAGTAATCGCGTGCATACTTCAGGTAAGGCACTTCCTTGTTTTCCCAACAGTACCTGAATTCTTCCAATGCGCCGCCGCAGCATTTGCTGAAGCGGGCGTCGCACACGCGGCTGCCGTACCAAAGAACCTGGCCCCAAGTGGCCTCGATGACCTTGCGGGTCTTGCGGACCATGGCCGGATTGCCCTTCGGAATACCCTGATAGCGCTGGCAGTGGTCGTCGGCGCAGAAATCGAACCACTCGTGATCTTCGCGGTCCTGCCAGCGGATCAGTTCGTCCGG
>CACYEB010000063.1 GCA_902773305.1 uncultured Bacteroidia bacterium | reverse complement strand
GCTCATCTCGCCACCCTCCGCTCCGATACTGTATTCAGTCTTGATCGGAGTCAGAACGGGATCCTCCACCGGCTGCGGCTGTGGACAGCCCGCCAGTACGAAGAGCCCGATCAGTGCGATTAACGGATAAAGTTTCTTCATTTTAATGATAATAGATTAGTTGGTTTATTATTAAATGATTTTTATTCAGAAATATCACTGGATGCGCATACAACGCACACTGCAGCAGCGGTGGCGGACATGTGCGAATTTATGATAAAGGAATGCGGGAGAGTCTGCATTGACCATCACCGTGTTGCCGCTGGCCTCCTCATTCTGCATATACATAAACATATTGGCAAAGTGGTAGTTCTCGGAATTGTACTGTGCGTCGTATGTATATGCGCTGCCCGAAGACCAGCAGCATACCACGTTCCTCATATTGTGATGGTATTTGGAACCATCGCTGTTCGGGGTGTATCCGGGCCAGCCGTACCAGCCGTTGTCGCCTCCGTACATATCTCCCTGGTCACCGAAACCGGCAAACGGGTAGAAACTTTCGCCGTTCTCTTCGGTAAAGGTGATGCCGTATTCGCCCACCGTGCAGTCGTCGAGGGTCAGGGCTTCCCATGCCCACTCCGGCGGTACCATATAGCCCGGAGGACAGGGATCGTAGATGGTCTTGCGGAGTTCATCCATAGAGGCGGGATAGAGGTGGTCGGCCCCGTTGTGCATAGCATACGGATTGCCCCATAGGTCGGCGGTGATGGTAGTTACCGAACCGTTGAACCACTCGGTATCCTTGCCGACGAACTTGAGGATCTGGTCGGGATGCAGGACAGATGTCTCCATAGAGAGGTCACCCTGCAGCATATTGAATGCGACACCCTGGTACAGTTTCAGGGGGTCCTTGCGCCCGAACTGATACCAGTATCCGTAGGTTGCCTTGCCGTCGGAGGGATTGCAGCTGGTGGCGCCCAGGTTACGGTCAAGCATCACTACCGGAGCACCGTCAAGGGTGTAATGCTTGATCCTGTCGGGGGAGTCGGTACACCAGATGTGCCAGCTCCAAAGCAACGTTCCGCCGAAATAGATGCCGATCAAAGCGTTGCCTTTGTTGCCGGTGGCAGTGAATGAAACAGTCAGGTTGCTGAGGGAGACATTGCTCACTGTGGAGTTGTCATCCCAGATCACTGCGGCGTGGTCTGGTTTCTCCCTGCCGTAGTTGGCAAATGACACGGACGCTATCTCGGTGGGCCACAGATACTGTGCCTGGGCCTCATCGTCTTCCCAGAGGAAGCCGTCGGGACCGTTGCCCATAACGCTCGCGTCAAAGGTGTAATTGCCCGCCTTGGTCACCACATAGCAGTTGGCAGTCCCGTTTACGGAGAGGTTGCTGCCCACATCGAACGGATCGCCGGTGTCGGCACCCGACTGGGTTATATTGAGGAATTCCACCAGGCCTTCGCTGGAGAAGAGTATCTGGGCGGAGCGGGAATCCTCCATAGGATTGCTGCCTACACTCAGGACGCAGGTCTCACCCGCTTCCACGACGGTAACCCACGGCACATCCGGATCCACCGTATAGGCAAAGTTTGAACTTACGCCGAGCGAGAGATTGCCGCCGGCGCTGCCTATCGACATATTGGATTCAGACAACTCGAGATATGGCTGATCCAGAGGCTCGGTATAGGCCGCCTGGCGCACAGTCACGCTGAAGGTGAGCTCGCTGCCGTATGTAAACGAAATGGATGCCGTACGCTCGGCACCGTCGTTGGCACCCACGTGAAACGTGAGTTCATCTACGTGGGTGGCACCGGACTTCGTGCGGGAAATCCAGTCCTGGGAAATATCCACCGAATACTCGACATTGGTGCGCACCTTAACGTTGATGTCGCCGCCGGCATACGGAAGGTTGAAAGTGGCAGCACCTGCATTTTCAAGTTTGTCGGGATCTTCGGGTGCCGGAGGTTCGGGAGTATCCTTGCTCTTGCCGTCCTGGTTGACGGTGATGACTGCAGAGAGAGCGCCGGCCGACACGGTTATCTTGCCGGTGCGGGGTTTCTCGGAAGTATTGGCAGCGGCGGTGACATTAACCGTCTCTGTTGTGACCGCTTTGGTGGATGCGGGCACCGTGAGCCACGAATCATCACTTTTCGTGGTGAATTTCTGGTTTGTCTTGACTGAGATGCTGATAGTGCCGCCGTCGGCGCTTATGTTATATGTAGTCTGGATGGGTG
>CACYEB010000062.1 GCA_902773305.1 uncultured Bacteroidia bacterium | reverse complement strand
GAATCATCGATCCGCAGGCCGGTCAACTGCGGCATAAGGATTACGGACAAACTCTCGAATCCGAGTCTTGGCTTCAACATCAAGATAGACGACCTCGACCCCACCGTAGAGGCGCTCATAGACGGGACGCTCAACACAGAAGAAAAACGGATGCGTCAGTTCCTGGCGCTGCTCATTTCGGGTTCATTTATCCCCGACGAGCAGAGCGGCATCGTGAACAACACCTCGGTATCTTATTTCAATGCTACCGAGATTATGAGCAGCCAGCTTAACAGCATCCTCTCGCAGCTGGGCATCCCCATCGACCTGGGGTTCAATTACCAGCCCACGGAGACGGGACAGGACATATTCGACGTGGCCATCTCCACGCAGCTTATGAACAACCGCATCAGTGTCAACGGCAACATCGGAAACCGGCGTTATCTGACCAGCAACCGCGACGACATAGTGGGTGACATCGATGTGGACATCAAGCTCGGGCGCCGCGACAAGACCCGGCTGAGGCTCTTCTCCCACTCGGCCGACGAATACAGCAACTATCTTGACCAGACCCAGCGCAACGGCATCGGTATCTCTTATAAGGAAGAGTTCAATTCGTTCAAGGACATTTTCCGCAAGAGACGCCGTCCCCAGGGTCAAAAAAAGGGAGATGCCCCGCAATGGGCACCTCCCGGAAATATCGATTCTTCAAAGTAATCAGTCCATAGAATCCTGCTGCATTGTGAAGAGGAACTCCTCGTTGTCGCGGGTGCGTTCGAGGCGGGTCTTCATAAACTCCATAGCCTCCACCGAGTTCATATCGGAGAGATACTTGCGCAGTATCCAGATGCGGTTCACGTGGTCGGGGTTGTAGAGCAGGTCGTCGCGGCGGGTACTTGAAAGGGTAACGTCCACGGCGGGGAAAATGCGCTTGTTGCTCAGCTTGCGGTCAAGCTGGAGCTCAAGGTTGCCGGTACCCTTGAATTCCTCGAAAATCACGTCGTCCATCTTGGAACCGGTCTCGGTGAGAGCCGTTGCGAGGATGGTGAGGGAGCCGCCGTTCTCTATGTTGCGGGCCGCGCCGAAGAAGCGCTTGGGCTTGTGCAGCGCGTTGGCGTCCACACCGCCGGAGAGCACCTTGCCCGATGCGGGCTGAACGGTGTTGTAGGCACGCGCCAGGCGGGTGATGCTGTCGAGCAGGATGACCACGTCGTGGCCGCACTCCACCAGCCTCTTGGCCTTCTCAAGCACTATGTTGGCCACCTTTACGTGATGCTCGGCGGGTTCGTCGAAAGTAGAGGCTATGACCTCTGCCTTGACGCTGCGCTGCATATCGGTAACCTCCTCGGGGCGCTCGTCAATCAGGAGCACCATCATAAACACTTCCGGATGGTTGTCGGCAATCGCATTGGCGATATCCTTCAGCAGCACCGTCTTGCCGGTCTTGGGCTGTGCCACTATGAGGCCGCGCTGACCCTTTCCGATGGGAGTGAACATATCCACCACCCTGACGGAGATGTTGCTGTTGTGGCCGTTGCCTGTCAGGTTGAACTTCTCGTTGGGGAAAAGCGGCGTGAGGAAATCGAAGGGAACGCGGTCGCGTATAAACTCCGGGCTGCGGCCGTTGATGGTATGGATCCTGACCAGAGGGAAATACTTGTCACCCTCGCGAGGAGGACGGATGTCGCCCAGGATTGTGTCGCCCGGCTTCAGGGCATAGCTCTTTATCTGTGACTGGGAAACGTATATGTCATCGGGCGAGTTCAGGTAATTATAATCGGAAGAACGCAGGAAGCCATAGCCGTCGGGCATAACTTCCAGCACACCGCTTGCCTGCACCACGCCGTCGTATTCAATGCGCGGCTTCTGCGGCTGATTCTGCTGGCCCTGGTTGGGCTGCTGGGCACGGCTCTGGGGCTGGGACTGCGGCTGCGGCTGGGATTGCGGCTGGGACTGCGCTGCCGGCTGCACGCGCTCCTGACGGGGTTGTGCGGCAGGAGTCTGCGACTGCTGTTGCGGCTGTGCAGGCTGTTGCTGTGCCGACTGACGTACGCGTGGCCTGATGCGGCGCTGAGGCTCTTCTGCCTGCGGCTGTGCTTCCGTCGGCTGCGGTTCAGCCGTCAGGGGGGCAGTTTCTCCACCCTCTTCGGCCTTTACGGCCTTGCGGCTGGTGCGCTTGCGCGCCGGCTTTGCCTCTGCAGCAGGGGCATCTTCAGCCGGCTGTGCAGGTTTTGCCGTCTCTGCACTATCTGTCTTGGTTGACTTCTTCCTGGTTTTGGGTTTTGCCTCGGCATCTGCCTTGGCAGTCTCTTCTCCCTTTGCACTGCCCTTTTTGGTTGCGGTGCGGGTGCGTTTAATGGGTTCGCTGCTCTGTATGGCCTGTTCGTCCAGGATTACATACACAAGATCCTTATCCGAAATGGATTCGGGCTTCTTGACCTTCAGCTTCTTGGCAATCTCTATCAACTCTTCCCTGCTCTTGCCGTTGAGTTCAATTATGTCGTACATATTTTAAGATTAGATAAAAAACGGGGAGTAAAGAGGGGTACTCCCCCATTGAGGATATGCAAATGTAAAACGAAATGTTCAAAAAACAATAGCAAACTAAATAAAGTTTGCCAGCATCTGTCCTCTCAGAGTGGCTGCCGCTTCTGCCGCAGCCCCGGCGAAATCGTTGCCACGGGAGGCGTAGATGATGCCCCTGGAAGAATTCACCAGCAGGCCGCAGCGGCTGTTGAAGCCCCACTTTGCCACCTGTTCCACGCTGCCGCCCTGCGCCCCCACACCCGGTACCAGCAAGAAGTGGTCGGGGCATATTTCCCTTATATCAGCCAGCATTTCAGCCCTTGTAGCTCCCGCCACATACATTATGTTGTCAGCACTGCCCCACGCCATAGAGGTCCGTATAACCTTCTTGTAGAGGTCGCCTTCCAGCTCGAAATCGGCTGCAGAGGCGTTGGAGGTAAGGCCCAGGATCACCGCCCATTTGTCTTTGTATTCGAGGAACGGCTGCACGGAGTCGCGCCCCATATAGGGCGAAAGCGTGACGGCGTCGCACGGCATATTGTCAAAGAATGCCTTGGCGTAGCGGGCGGCGGTGTTTCCTATATCCCCCCGCTTGGCATCGGCTATGACGAATATCCCGGGATACTGTTCTTTGATGTATGCGACAGTCATCTCCAGCTGCTGCCAGCCCCAGGCCCCGTAGCACTCGTAGAATGCCGTATTGGGTTTGTAGCAGACGGCATATTCCGCCGTGGCGTCTATTATCTCGCGGTTGAAGATAAACAGGGGGAACTGCTCGCCGTCCAGCGCTGCAGGCAGGCGGTCAAGGTCGGTATCCAGGCCCACGCAGAGGAAACTCTTCTTGGCCTTTATCTGTTCGTACAGGCTATTGGCGGTCATAATATTCGTAAAACAATGCGATAGATTCCATCCCCTTGAAAAACTGGTCCAGAAGGAAACTCTCGTTGGGGGAGTGTATGAAGTCCCTCTCCAGTCCGAATCCCATCAACAGAGGGTCAGCGCCCAGAATGGTCTGCATATCGGCCAGGATGCCGATGCTTCCGCCGCCGCGGCTGGGCACCGGTTCTATGCCGTACACCTCGCCCATCGCCCTGGCTGCAGCCTTATATGCATCGGAAGATACGGGTATGAGGAAACCGTTGCAGCCGTGATGCTCTGTCACATCTACCGTGACGTCTTTCGGGGATATGTTTTTTATATGCTCCTTGAACAGCGCCGCAATCTTGTCACACCGCTGGTCGGGGACCAGCCGCATAGAGACTTTTGCACTGGCCTGGCTGGGGATGATGGTCTTGGAGCCTTCGGCCGTGAAGCCACCCACAATACCGTTCACGTCCAGGCAGGGACGGATAGAGCGCCGCTCCTGGCAAGTGTACCCCTTCTCGCCGCGGACCCCTTTCATTCCGATTTCTTCTGCAAATTCCGCCTCGTCGAAAGGGGCTTTGGAAAGCATCGCCCGCTCTGAGGCGGAGAGTTCCACCACATCGTCGTAAAAACCGGGAACAGTCACCCTGCCGTCGGCGTCCACAAGCGAAGCGATGATGCCGCACAGCACATTTGCAGGATTGGCCACGGCACCGCCGTAATGGCCGGAATGAAGGTCGGCAGAAGGGCCCTTGACCACGATTTCCATATATGCGAGGCCGCGCATACCGCAGTTGATGGAGGGGACTTTTGCCGATATCATCGTGGTGTCGGAGACCAGTATCACGTCGCATTTGAGCCGCTCCTTGTTGGCTTCTATCCACTCCGGCAGCGACGGCGAGCTTATCTCCTCTTCCCCTTCGAAGAGAAATTTCACGTTGTGGCGAAGCTTGCCTTTCGAGAGCAGGTATTCAAATGCCTTGATGTGCATGAATATCTGGCCCTTGTCGTCATTGGCGCCGCGGGCGTAGATGGCTCCGTCGCGGATTTCAGGCTCAAAGGGGTCGCTCTTCCACTCGTGAAGCGGTTCCGCAGGCTGCACGTCGTAATGGCCGTAAACCAGCACGGTGGGGGCGCTGTCGGATATCCTCTTGGAAGCGAAAACCACCGGATGCCCTTTTGTAGGGCAGACTTCTGCGGTATCGGCGCCGGCACGCAGCAACAGTGTCCTGAGGCGCCCGGCACAGGCGGTCATATCGTCCCTGCGGGAGGGGTCGCTGCTCACTGAGGGTATGCGGAGCAAAGAGAAGAGTTCGTCGAAAAATCTTGACTGATTTTCGCTTATATATTGCTTCATCTGTTCATATTTTTACAAAAATAGCTATTTTTTACTAACTTTGTGGACTTTTAGCGCGATTAGAAATCATATTATCAATAAAATGGAGATTAAAGAGAATAGAATCGACGCTCTCAACGCGACGTTGACCGTCACCCTGGACAAGGCCGACTGGGCCGAGCCGAAAAAGAAAAAACTCAACAGCTTCCGTCATCAGGCAGACATCAAGGGCTTCCGCAAGGGTATGGCTCCGATGTCGCTCATAGAGCGCCTCTACGGTGCCCAGGCTATGGGAGAAGTGGTGAACGGACTGATCACCGACGCCATAAACAAGCATCTTGAAGAGAACAAGCTCAGAATCATAGGCGAGCCCCTCCCCAGCGAAAAGCAGATTGACAACGACTGGATCGACGGCGAAAGCCTGACATTCGAATACGACCTCGGCCTCTATCCCGAAGTGGATATCGACGTGACCGCAGAGGACAGCATCCCCTACTATAAGGTCAAGGTCACCGAGGCTGCCAAGGCCGACTACAAGAAAAACCTTCTCCGCCAGTTCGGTTCCCTGACCGAAGGCGGAACCCTGGGCGAGGATGACTTTATGACCTGCGACTTCGAGCAGGGCGAGACCAAGGTGGAAGACACTTACGTAGCGCTCCGTTCCATGGCCTCAGACGAAATCAAGAAGGGTTTCATAGGCTTGAAGGCGGGTGACGTAAAGGATGTGGACGTCGTGGAGACATTTGCCAACGAGACCGACCGCGCCTCTATGCTCCATATGAAGAAAGAGGAGTTGGCGGCGATGGAACCCGTCTGGAAGATGACCGTCAAGAGCGTGAAGACCTTCAAGGATGCAGAGGAAAACCAGGAGACCTACGACAAGATTTTCGGCGAAGGCACTGTCAAGGATGCCGCAGCATTCGACAAGAAGATTGCCGGCCGTCTGGCAGAGGAATATGAGGGCGAGAGCGACTGGCGCTTCGGCACTGATGCCAGGGAGTATCTGGTGAAGAAGGCCGGTCTCAAACTTCCCGAAGCCTTTATCAAACGCTGGTTGCTGGCTGCCAACGAAGGCAAGTTCACCGCAGAGGACATAGAGAAGGACTTCGACTCCTTTATGAAGGATTTCCGCTGGGACATTGTCCGCGGCGAGATTATGAAGAAGCACGATCTTAAGGTGACCAAAGAGGATATGGAGCGCGAGGCAAACCGCTTCGTGAATTATCAATACGCTATGTACGGTCTCCCCGCGATGCCTGAAGACCAGACCCGCGAAGCCGCAACCCGTCTGCTGGCAGACGAGCAGCAGGCCCGCCGTATTTATGAGAAGTTGGAGAATGATATCACCGTAGACTTCATTAAGAAGACGGCGACCCTCAACAAGAAGAGCATCTCACTGGAGAAGATGCGCGAACTCTCCAAATAAAGATTCCCTGTCCTTATGAAATCCGAATTCGAAAAATTTGCGGTTAAAGACCGTGGCATCAGTTCACTGGCGCTTGACGGATACGGCAGGATCGTGTCCAGCTATATGAACCCTATGATTATAGAGGAACGCCAGCTGAACGTTGCCCAGATGGACGTATTTTCCCGCCTGATGATGGACCGCATCATCTTTCTGGGATGTCCCATCAACGACGAAGTGGCCAACATCATACAGGCGCAGCTCCTGTTCCTGGACAGCAACGGCTACGACAGCGACATTTCCCTGTATATCAACTCTCCCGGAGGCGAGGTATATGCCGGGCTGGGTATCTACGATACTATGCAGACCATCTCCAGCGACGTCCACACCATCAATACCGGTCTTGCCGCATCTATGGCATCCATACTGCTGGCGGCCGGTACCAAGGGCAAGCGCAGCGCCCTGCCCCACTCCCGCGTGATGATCCATCAGCCTATGGGAGGAGCACAGGGACAGGCCTCCGACATCGAAATCACCGCCCGCGAGATTCTCAAGCTCAAAGACGAGCTTTACCAGATACTGGCCGAACACACGGGCAAGACTTTCAAACAGATTGTCAAAGATGCCGACCGCGACTATTGGATGACTTCCAAAGACGCCCTCGAATACGGAATGATAGACGAAATTGTTACCCGTCCCTCATCAAAGGCTCCCAAGAAATAATGGCAAAGAATCCCAAGACTCCCGACAGGTGCGTTTTCTGTGGCCGCAGCCAGGAAGAGGTCGACCTGCTCATCACCACCGAGAATGCCGCCATCTGCTGCGACTGCGCTGAGGCTGCATACAACGCTGTCCGCGAGGTGCTGCACCCTGCCGGCAGCAATATCAAGAGCAACGGCAAGGTCACCGGCGAATTCTCCCTGAAGAAGCCCCGCGAGATGTACGACTTTATGAGCCAGTACGTCATCGGACAGGATGCGGCCAAGAAGGTGCTGGCCGTGGCGGTTTACAACCATTACAAACGAATAGAGAACGAAGGCCACAGCGTCATCGAGAAATCCAACATCCTGCTTGTCGGGCCGACCGGCACAGGTAAGACCCTTCTGGCCCGCACTATCGCCAAGATGCTCAACGTGCCTTTTGCCATTGTGGACGCCACCATCCTCACCGAGGCGGGTTATGTGGGAGAAGATGTAGAGAGCATCCTCACCCGTCTGCTTCAGGAT
>CACYEB010000061.1 GCA_902773305.1 uncultured Bacteroidia bacterium | reverse complement strand
CTCGCTGCCGCGGACCACGCTTATGACAGCACCGGGAATGTTGCCCCCGGCAATGCATTCCTCAATCACCTCGTCCAGCCGGGCGAGACGCGTCGGGTCCATCCCGTGTCGGGCGGGGTCGGCCACCGTGACCTGTGCGGACAGGCCAAGCGCCAGCAGCAGCGCCGCCGTCGATGCAATTACGCGGAGACTAGTCCTCATAGATTTTTGACATTCTCATCAGGGTGCCGATACTGTAATATACGCAATTGGCCCAGATGTCGTCGGGGGAATACCTGGTGTCGCTGTTGGGTATGGTGGGCATTGTGCCGGTCTCGGGGTCCTGAATCTTTATGAGTGTGTCCACCAGCGCCTTGGCTTTCGCCAGGCAGAGCTTGTCTCCGGTCTTGTTGTAGAGGTGCATCCAGTTGTTGGCAACCTTGGCGATGCTGGCATCCACGGGATTCTTCCAGGCATACTGCTCGAATACGAAGGGTGAGGAGAACACGCTGTCGGTTGCGCTGAGGGCGTCGGCATCCTTCTCGATTCCGGAGTGCCAGCGGGTGAACTGATCCTCCGCCCAGCGGGCAATCTCCCAGCAAGCCTTCAGGTCGTGCTTGTCAGGCTCGGGTTTGGTCATAAGATATTCCATACAGTCGCCGGCGGTGCAGTGGGTGAGGTTCTGGTAGGGAACCTTGTCCTCGATGGGAACATCTTCGAACTGTCCGTCGAATTTGAACTCCGATATGGTATTGTCCCACATCCATTTTTCGCCTTTTTCCACCATCTGTTCAAAGCCCTCCACACCATATTTCACCTTGAGGCGGTTTGCCACCATAAGGATATCGGCGGGCAGGCAGCGGGCCTCATTCACCGGTTCGGCCGTTTCCCAGATGACCTTTACCGGCCAGGAACCGTCCCCGGCCTGAAGCCTCTGATAAGTCTTTGCGATGCCCACGGCGTGGTCAAGATATTTTTTCTCACCCACCAGGTCGTAGAGGTCCAGAAGGGCATTGGCTGCATAAGTGGCTTCCAGGAACATCGTCTTGCCCTTGTTGAAGCGGAGTACACTGGATTTTGCCTCCCAATCGTCGCCATAATAGTATGTTGGAGGGAAGAAGGCCAGCGGCGCCCCCTCGGGCTGGGAAAAGGCTATGAGGCCGTCGCAGGCGTTGCGGGCAATCTGCAGCGCTGCATCGTGGTACTCGGGCACCTCGCGGGCCAGGAAGCACTCCGTCTGGGCTATCCCGCTCCAGATCTTGCAGGCGTAGCAGTTGTAGAAATATGTGGTATCGGGTTTGCCCGGTTTGGCCCAGCTTTGGCCTATAGGGCTGTCGTGCAGTGCCTTGGCGGTTCTGACAGCCGCCTCCCTGTATCCGATGGGAGCGGGGTCGTAGGGGCCGCAGAAGGGGTTGTCCTTCTCAAAAGATTTCGTCTGAGGTTCACCCAGAGGCTCGCCGTCACCGTCATAAGCCTGAACGGAGAGCTCCACCGGACCTGCCGGAATTTCCGTCCAAATCTCGCCCAGGTCGGCGCGGGGACTTTCGTTGCCAAAAATGAAAAACTGTCCGCCGGCCTCGGCGGTGTAGGTATAGCCCGCGGCATTCTCCACATCGTCGAAATCAAACGCGGGGGCATAGATATATTTGGTGGCAAACTGGTTCCAGAAAGGCACCTGGCCGCGAATGCCGGGATGGACGGGCTGCAGGTACTCTTCCAGGGCCTGTGCGTTCAGAGTTTCGTAGTCCAGTACGGGAACGGCGGTTTTTGGGGCACATCCGGCCAAGAACATAATGCAGCACAGAACGGCTGCGGCAGAGAAGGATTCTTTCATAGCAATGCGGGTTTGTCATACAAATATACGACAAACCCGCACCAGTTGCAAATAGCCGAATCCGCTATTCCCTGCTGAAGATGAAGACGCAGCTGATGGCGGCCACCATACCGCAAATCTGCCACACAGAGGGCATAGCGTCAAGGCCGGCGATGGCAAGGAGCACTATCGAGAGAAGGCAGCAGATGACCGGAGAGCATGCATCCGCCAGAGGGGCGATGACCATAGCCTTGCCGTAGCGGTTGGCGTAAACCAGTGTAAAGGCGCCGATAGCATTGAGAATCTGCACGCCGAATACCTTGGCCGAGATGCCCCAGCCATATTCTGCAAGGGTGG
>CACYEB010000060.1 GCA_902773305.1 uncultured Bacteroidia bacterium | reverse complement strand
TTGTCCGAGTGGTTGAAGGAGCCTGCCTCGAAAACAGGTGTACGGCAACGTACCGGGGGTTCGAATCCCTCACTCACCGCAAAGCGGAATAAAAACAGCGCCAAGCTTGCTTGAGCGCTGATTTTTTATGACGGTTTGCAAAGCCCCGCCTCTCCCCTATTTGCTTTGCTCTCGGTGAGCGGGGGAATGCGCATTAACTCTCTTTTTTTACGTTTGTATCGATTAATGGTATCGAATATGAACAAAAGGCAAATAATGCAACTCGTGCTTGGAGTGCTTTTCGCAGTCTTACTGATTTTCTGGCTATTCTGTCCGGGCTGGAAAGCAGAGAAGATCCTGGGTATTCTCTCCAATGCAATGGGTATTCTCGCGATGTACTTATCCTACCGTGCAGAGGAGAAGCAGAAGAACTCCCGGTAGACTACACCCATTCAAAAGTCTCCTTCCCCGCCCCAATCTCGAAGTGATACTTCACGATGCCCAGATCGACCATTGTGTATCCGTAAATTGACGGCAGCGGCCTGGCCTCGACTTTGCCGCCCTCGTGCAGTATAAACTTGAATTTCTGCTGGTTGACTGCAGTCGGTGCCAACAATGCCATCTCCAGCCCTTTCTGAAACCACTCCGGGGCAGTGCCTTCCGACTCATAGAACCGCCCGGCCTCCTTCAGAGGATGCTGCACCCCTGCATTTGCGCCATACCCGAGGGCAATCACGCAATGCACCACATCAGCGTCGCGCAACTCATACGTACCCGGAATCTTCTTATACGTCAGACCGACCCAGCAAGTGTTCAGGCCAAGCATCTGAGCCATAATGACCAGTTTCTCACCGTAATAGCCAACCTTCTCTTCTGCTTCCTTCCCTTTAGGCCCGGCCATCACGAAATAGTTCTTCACGCCGGAAAAATATCCGTACTTCCAAATGCCGCTCGAAAAGGATTTGGGCTCTTCCAGCACCAGCTGGATGTTGAGCCCGCTCTCTGCGTTTACCCTCTCTATCTCTGTCCGCAGCATCCCAACCTTTTCCGTTTCTATCTGCTGCCCGGTGTACCTCCTGACCGAGTGCCGGCACTTTATGGCTTCTTGTATAGTCATTTCTTCATTTATTAACTACCTCAAATTTACTACTAATTGTATAACTTTGGACCCATTATCATTTTGTAGTATGAGACATGTTATAATCACTTTATTATCCGTCCTCTGCCTGTTAGGGTGCCAGAGGGGCAGAGTCCAGACAACCATACCGGAAAACTATCAATCTCCAAACCAAGAGAATATGCAAAGAGTAAGAGATTTCCTGCATCAGACGGGCTACTATTTCCTGGCCACCGTCGACGGTGACCGGCCGCAGGTCCGCCCATTCGGAACTGCCGAAATAATAGAAGGCAAACTGTATATCCAGACAGGGCACGTAAAAGCCGTCGCCCATCAGATTGCCGCCAATCCCAATATCGCAATCTGCGCCTACAACGGCAGCGAATGGCTCCGGATCAGCGCCACCTTGGTGGAAGACACCAGGGTTGAGATAAAAAAGGCCATGCTTGACGCCAACCCGGGACTGCGTTCGATGTACGACGAGAACGACAGCAATACGGCCGTATATTTCCTGAAAGATGCAAAGGCTACCATCAGTTCGTTCACGGCCGAACCCATAGAAATAACTTTCTGAGACGATGGATGGTAACTATGAAAAGAATACTTGTATCTCTCTTTGCCTTGATGCTGGTCACCTCGATCAGTGCCAAGGTGTATTCTGTAAGCTGCCCTTCCGGACGCCTGCAGATGAGCATCTCAGCGGGGAGAGGTACCACGACCAGGATCCTGGCCGTGAACGGCGAGACCATAATGGACTCCACAAGGATTCTCTCGGGCAAAGTGGCCACCGACTATAAATTGGAAACCTTGCAAGTGGATTCATCGTCCCGTATGAAGGTCCATATGGCTCCCGGCGGCGGCTTCGCTATGATTATCTGTCAAAAATGAACCGAATACTGTTTGTCTGCCACGGAAACATCTGCCGGAGTGCGATGGCCGAGTTTATACTCAAGGCGATGGTGAAGAGTCGCGGGAGCGAAGACCGCTTCCATATCGAGTCGGCGGCGGTCTCCGACGAGGAGATGGGCAACCCGATTTATCCCCCGGCAAAGCGGTGCCTTGAGCGGCACGGCGTCTGGTTCGACCCGCAGAAAAGGTCGAGGCAGATCACCCGTTCCGATTACGGCCGTTTCGACACCATAATATGTATGGACGCCTCCAATCTCCGCCTCATAAAGCGTTTCTTTCCGGAGGATCCAGATGGCAAGGTCCGCTTGATGATGTCCTATGCAGGCAAGATGCGCGATGTCGCCGACCCCTGGTATACCGGAGATTTTGAGCAGACCTACAACGACCTGACCGAAGGCTGCGCGGCAATGCTCGATAACAACTGATATGAATCATACCGGCGAAATAATATCCCTGCTGGTAGCCGTCTCCTGGACCTTCTCGGCTTGGTTTGCCGACAAGTCCAGCCGCCGCATCGGCTCTATGGTCACCAATGTCATACGCCTGGCACTTGCTACACTGTTCCTGACCCTGCTGCTCTGGATTACCACGGGCCGTCCCTACCCTGCCTTTGCCGATGCAAAGGCCTGGGAATGGCTGGCGTTGTCGGCGCTGGTAGGATATGTATTCGGTGATTTCTGCCTGTTCAACTGCTACGTCCATATAGGACCCAGATTCGGGCAACTTCTGATGACCATAGCGCCGCCGGCGGCAGCCGTCGCGGGGTATTTCATCCTTGGCGAAACCATCACCTGGAAAACCTGCCTGGCGATGGCAGTGACCCTGGCCGGGATCGCCATATCTGTCCTGAGCCGCACTCCGGACAGACATATCCGCCTTTCCCTGCCCCTGAAGGGAATCCTGCTGGGCGTGGGGGCCGGCATCGGCCAAGGTGTAGGCCTGGTGCTGAGCAAGGTGGGTATGGAACACTATGCAGCCGCCCTTCCCCCTGATGCACCCTCGTCAATGGCATTTATGCTGCCGTTCGCTTCGACGCTCATCCGGGCCATTGTGGGCTTTGCCGGATTCTTTGCCATAGTGGCCGTCCAAAAAAACCTGAGACACCTGAAAGAAGGCATCAACGACCGTACCGGAATGAAGTACGCCACCCTGTTGACCCTCTTCGGCCCGGTGTTCGGAGTCTCTCTGTCACTTATGGCGGTCCGCTATGCCGACGCCGGAATTGCCTCTACCCTGATGGCTCTGACACCGGTGATGATAATCCTTCCGGACGTTATCATCAACAAGAAACGAATCAGTCCGAGAGAGATTCTGGGCATAACCGTCACAATGCTTGGAGTCAGTTTGTTCTTTTTATACCAATAATCTGATTTTATGACAATTACCGGCATCGGAGAAACCGTACTTGACATAGTATTAAAAAAGATGCAGCCGCAGGCCGCAGTCCCCGGAGGCTCCACACTCAACGCAATGATATCCCTTGGCCGAACCGCCGGCCGCGATTTTCCGGGGACAGGACTGAGGATGATTACACAGGTCGGAAACGATGCCGTAGGCGACATCGTGGTCTCTTTCCTGAGAGAGAACGGCATTGGAAGCGAAGGCATAATCCGTGCTGAAGGCCAGAGTTCCATCTCCCTGGCGATGCTGGACGAAGACAACAACGCCAGCTATGAATTTTTCCGCGACCGGAACCTGCCCCCGTTCAAGGTGCCGGAACTGGATTTCTCCAGCGGCGACATCGTCCTCTTCGGCTCTTTCTTCGCCATCAATCCGGCTACCAGGAACCAGGTCCGTGCCGTCGTCCGCAAAGCCAAAAAGGCGGGCGCGACGATATATTACGACATCAACTTCAGGAAGAACCACCGTGCCGGCGACTCGCTTCAACAGACAGAAGAGAATATAGCCCTGGCAGACATAGTGCGCGGTTCCTCAGAAGATATCCAGGCGCTTTACGGCACAACAAATGCCGCAGAAGTCTATCAGAAGCACATCGAGCCGCTCTGCAGTAACTTTATCTGCACCAAGGGTGCCCGTGAGACGGAAGTGTTTTCACCAGGAATGAAGCGCTGCTATCCGGTTGCACATGGCACTTCCGTAGTGAGCACAATAGGCGCCGGCGACAACTTCAACGCCGGTGTCATCTATGCACTTCTCAAATTGAAGGAACCAGACTGGGACAGAATCGTCCCCATAGCCCACAGTTTCTCTGCCAACGTGGTGGCAAGTCTGTTCAACTACGTGGACAAGGACTTCAGGTGCTGATAACCCCTTTTTCTCCCAATACGCACCATCTGATAAGCGGTATTCTTTTCAGGATTTCGTAGATCAAAGGCGACAGTGTGAATACCGCGGCCGCAAGAATCACATACATGGCAACCGGCGGCAGCTGGGTATACTGCTTCATCATATATCCCAGACTGGCGATTACAAGGTAGTGGACGATATAGATGCCGTAACTCGAACGGGTCATATAGCCCGCAAAGGCCGACGTGCAGTCGAAACGGGCTGCGAACCATCCCATCATCGCCAGGCAGGCGAGCCAACCATAGATGCAGTTGAGCGGGCTGCCCAAATACTGCGGCGACGTATTGTCCTGACCGAAAGTCGTTCCGATCAGGATGCCGCCGGCAACCACGGCACAGGCGAGCAGTGGAATCCACGTCTGCCGTAAGCGTTCCTGAATCGCCTCGTGCGAGAAAACGAAATAGCCCAGCAGGAAGGGAATTATATAAAACAGCGGCTTGTAAAGGTTCAGCAGACCGTCCATAGTAGCGGGACGGGGATTCTTTATAAGAGTCTGCTCTCCTACCCAGAAGAGGACTCCCAAAAGGACGATCGGTATGATACCGACTTTGCTACTGGCTGTTTTTCCCCACCACTCATAGAAACGTCCCTTTGCATCCAACTTGCGAACAAGCAGCAGGAGCAGGGAGAACAGCCACAAATCCTGGATAAACCACAGCGGACCTGTGCCGCTGACCGCCATTATAACATACTTCACCACTGCCGGAACACCGTCAAAGACACCCGTCCTCTCAGCCACGGCGGTATTGAAGTAGCCCACCATCCATTGGAATACGAATAAGCCTATCGTACCGGGTACAAGCAACTTACGGGTGCGGCTGCGCAGCCACTCCTTTCCCGGATGTTTCGCCAGCGCATATCGGGAACTGATACCCGCCAGTATAAACAGCAGCGGCATGAACCACGGATACAGGATATACATCACCACGTCCTGATACTGTGGACAGCCCGGCCATTCGCCAAAGCCGCCTATGCCGCCAAAGACTCCCTTGTTGTTGTAAAAATAGATAACGTGATACAACAACACCAGAAGCACGGTGGTCCATCTCAGATTGTCAATCCAGTGTCTTCTCATTTTACAATGTCCTCCATAGTCTGGTCAATCGCCGCCTGGAACACTTCTGTCTTGAGTATCGCCATCCCCTTCCGGTCTCCCAGCATAAGGAGGGCATCTCCCGGTTTGATGTCATATATCTTGCGGGCGTCGCGCGGAATCACGATCTGCCCCTTGTCCCCCACCTTCACTACCCCGAAGATGTATTTGCCGTCATTCTCTTGCATATGTTGTAAAAGTTAGAAATTTCCCACAAATATAACGGTTTTTTCTAAATCCAGCACAATTGTCCTAATAAATATTTTTACTACCTTTATACATTCGGAGCGAATTAAAAAACTTAAGATAGATGAAGAAGATCCTGATTTGCATCGCAACGATGCTTACGGCAATTTGCACACAGGCAAAAGACTACCGGGTAACTTCCCCTGACGGAAAGATCAATTTGCTGATTCAGAGCGGCGAAACTCTGACTTGGAGTGTCAGCAAAGATGGCGCGCAACTTATTGCCCCCTCCCGATTGGGCCTGACGCTCACCGACGGATGCGTTTACGGGCAGAATACCAGATTCCGAAAGGTTCAGCGCACTGGTAGAGACGAAGTGCTCCCAGCACGGAACTTCAAACGCAGCAAGGTACACGACAATTATAACCAGATAAAGCTGATATCTAAAGATTTTGACCTGATATTCCGTGTCTCTGACGACGGCGTGGCTTATCGCTTCGTCACAAAAAAAGGAGAGGAAATAGCTTCCGAAACTGCTGAATTCAACTTTCCCGGCGACCCGATGGCCTGGATTCCATACGTGAGGGACGGCGGCAATTTCGAGCAGCAGTTCTTCAACTCTTTTGAAAACGTTTATGCGAACATTCCCCTTTCACGGTGGAATCCGGCCCGTATGGCGTTCCTTCCCCTCACAGTAGAGTCTGCTGCCGGTCCAAGGATCTGCATCACCGAAGCAGACCTTCTGAACTATCCCGGGATGTACCTTTGCAACCGCGACGGAGACTCAGGTCTGGAAGCGGTGTTCGCTCCCTTTCCCAAGACCATAGTCCAGGGCGGCCACAATATGCTGCAGGGGATAGTAACCTCGCGGGAACCTTACATTTACAAGGGAGACAAGGGGGAAGAACTTCCCTGGAGGGTAGTCGTCATTGCAGACAATGATGCCGCCCTTGCCGACAACGACCTTGTATGGCGGCTTGCCAGACCCTCCGAAGGCGACTTTTCCTGGGTCAAGCCCGGCAAGGTTGCCTGGGACTGGTGGAACGACTGGAACATCAGGGGCGTGGACTTCAAGTCAGGCATCAACAACGACACATATAAGTATTACATAGATTTTGCAGCCGCACACGGCATCGAATATGTGATCCTGGACGAGGGCTGGGCGGTGAATCTCCAGGCTGACTTGATGCAGGTCGTGCCGGAGATAGACCTTCCGATGCTGAGCTCCTATGCAATAAGCAAAGGGGTCAGGCTTGTCCTGTGGGCAGGTTACTGGGCTTTCAACCGTGATATGGAAGGCGTGTGCAGACATTATAGCGAGATGGGCATCGCCGGTTGGAAAATCGACTTTATGAACCGGGACGACCAGGCAATGGTCGCCTTTTACGAAAAGGCGGCCCGCACCGCAGCCAAGTATCATCAGTTCGTGGACTTCCACGGTGCCTTCAAACCCGCCGGACTGACCCGCACCTGGCCCAACGTACTCAACTTCGAAGGGGTGAACGGCCTCGAACAACTCAAGTGGATGGGTCCTGAATACGACCAGGTCACATATGACGTCACAATACCTTTCACCCGTCTGGTTGCCGGTCCCTGCGACTACACGCAGGGCGCTATGCGCAACGCAATCAAGGCAAACTACTACCCCTGCGACAACGAGCCGATGAGCCAGGGTACCAGATGCCGCCAGCTGGCCGAATACGTGATATTCGATGCACCGTTCACAATGCTTTGCGACGCACCGACAAACTATGAGGCAGAAGAGGAATGCACCCGTTTCATCGCCTCCATACCCACAGTATGGGACGAGACCATCTCACTGGACGGCACAATCGGACAATTCATTATGATGGCCCGCCGCAGCGGTGACAGGTGGTATCTGGCCGCAATGAACAACTGGGATGAGCGTGACATCACCTTTGAAGTGCCGTTTGAAGCCCCCGACGGCTCGGGAGCCACTCTCTGGAGAGACGGCGCTAATGCCCACCGCAACGGTCAGGATTACCACAGGGAAGAGATAAAGGTCCAGGACGGCAAAGTCACGGTACACCTTGCCCCCGGAGGCGGATGTGTCCTGGTATTCTAAAAAGCATAACCGATGGCAAACAACGAATTTGACGTAATAATCATAGGAGGCGGCATCACCGGAGCCGGCACTCAGCGGGACTGCGCCATGCGCGGTCTCAAGACCCTGCTCATAGAGCGCAGCGACATAGCAACCGGGGCGACCGGCCGCAACCACGGTCTGCTGCACTCCGGCGCACGCTATGCGGTAAACGACCCCGAGTCGGCCGAGGAGTGTATCAGGGAGAATATGATTCTGCGCCGCATCGCCTCGCACTGCATAGACGAGACCGACGGGCTCTTCATCTCCCTCCCCGAAGATGATCTGAGCTATCAGCAGACATTCGTAGAGGCCTGCCGCAAGGCGGGTATCAGCGCAGAGATCATAGATCCCCAGCTGGCGAAAAGGCTGGAGCCAATGGTCAACCCCGACCTGACGGGAGCGGTCAAGGTTCCCGACGGAAGTGTGGACCCTTTCCGCTTGTGCGCAGCCAATATGCTGGATGCCAGGCTTCACGGCGGGCAGGTGCGCCTTCACACCACCGTCACCGGCTTCATCCGTGAGGGCGACACAATAACCGGCGTACATACCCGCAACCTCAACACCGGGCAGGAACAGGATTTCTTCGCTCCCGTAACAGTCAATGCCTGCGGCATCTGGGGCCACGACATCGCCGCTCTGGCAGGGGTAAATGTGGGGATGTTTCCTGCAAAAGGGGCGCTGCTGGTATTTGCCCACCGCGTAAACAATATGGTGATAAACCGCTGCAGAAAACCTTCCAATGCCGACATCCTGGTGCCAGGAGACACCGTCTGCATCATTGGCACCACATCCACCAGGATCCCGTTCGAAGAGTGTGACGGCGTTAGCGTGACACCCGACGAGGTTACCCTTCTGATAACGGAAGGAGCCAAGATGGCCCCCAGTCTCTCTTCAACCCGCATCCTGCGCGCCTACGCAGGAGTCCGTCCCCTGGTCAGTGCCGACGACGACCCTTCCGGGCGGAATATTTCCCGGGGAATCGTCTGCCTTGACCACGAAGAGCGCGACGGCCTCAAGGGATTCATCACCATCACCGGAGGAAAACTGATGACCTACCGCCTGATGGCCGAGATTGCCACTGATACCGTGTGCCGCAAACTGAATATCGACAAGGTCTGCTCGACGGCCGTCACCCCCCTGCCCGGCAGCGGAGAGCCATCCTACGAAGAAGTCGCCCGCAAGATATGGGAGAAACCCTCCACCGCCCAGAAGGCGGCTGCTGCCCGCCTGGGAAACAACGCCGCCCGGCTGCGCACCCGCAACCGCCTGGACGAAGCGCTGGTCTGCGAGTGCGAAGAGGTTTCTGTGGGAGAGGTAAATGACGCCATAGACCATCTTGAAGCCACTACCCTCACCGACCTCAGGCGCCGCACCCGCATCGGTATGGGAACCTGTCAGGGAGAATTCTGCGCCTGCCGTGCCGCCGGTCTGCTGGCAAAGGCACACGGCTGCATAGAGCGCGAGCGCGATGACCTGAAAGCTTTCCTGCAAGAACGCTGGAAGGGCAATTTTCCCATAGGTTGGGGAGATACCCTGCGCGAGGCCGAATACACCCAGTGGGTTTATAAACACGTCTTAGGTATTTAATCCGATGAAATTCAACACTGTCATAATTGGCGGAGGACTGGCTGGCCTTGTTGCCGGCATCAGCCTGCAGAAGGCCGGCAGAGGCACCGCCATCATAAGCGAAGGGCAGAACGCGCTGCACTTCTTCTCCGGGACCTTTGAGTCCATAGAAGATGCTCCCGGACGCATCACCGACCTGTTTGCCGAAGCGGGCATCGGACTTCATTACAGTCCGGGCGTCAGGCTGATGCCGATGGGCACCTTCAAGAAGGCCGCCCTTTCGCTTGAGGACATCAGCCTTTTCCCCGGGCCGAAGATAGGCAGCCGGGCACTCATTGTCAGTTTCGCCGGATATCACGACTTCTTCTGCCAGTTCCTCGCCGAGGGCCTGGAAAAGCAAGGGATGCAATGTCGCATCAAAATGCTCAATCTGCCCGAACTGGAGCACTTGGAAAAGAGTCCCAGTGAAATGCGTTCGGTGCAGATAGCACGCACTATGGACCGGATTTGGGAGAGTGTCGTACGTGAAGTCAGGATTCTGCTCAGGGACGAGGATACCGTCATTCTGCCTCAGGTATTCGGTCTCCAGGACACCTCGGTACCGAGCCGTATACGAGGGGGCATCCCGGCCCAGGTAGTCTTTGTCGGAACCCTTCCCCCTTCGGTGCCCGGCATCCGCACCCAGATGCTTTTGAAGCGTCGGTACCAGCTGCTGGGCGGAACCTATCTGATGGGCGACGAAGCCACCGGCGCCCACGTCCACGAGCGCGTTGTCCACAGCATCGTCACGCACAATCTTGGCAATCATTTCCTTGAAGCGGACAATTTTATCCTCGCCACCGGCACCTTCTTCTCAAAGGGGCTCAGGTCCAATCCTTTTGAGATATCGGAGCCCGTGTTCGGAGTTGACGTAGAACAGGCTTCCGACCGCACCGACTGGTATAACCCCGAATTCATGCGGGAGCAGCCTTATATGAAATACGGCGTAATTTGCGACGATAACCTGCGCCCCCTCAAGGATGGCGAACCGCTCAGGAATCTCTTTGCCATAGGCTCCATACTGGGACAGACACGTCCTGGCCTGGGTTCCGGAGGCGAACTCGCCATCCGCAGCGCACTGGCCGTGGCAGACCAAATCCTCAAATCAGACGAATGATGAAACTTCAGGAATATACTCAGAGTTCACACAATTTTGAAGAGTGTATGAAGTGCACGGTGTGTACTGCCTACTGCCCGGTGCTGCAGGTCAATCCACTCTATCCCGGCCCCAAACAGGCCGGTCCCGACGGCGAAAGGTTGCGGCTAAAGGATCCGTTTTTCTTCAATTACGCTCTCAAATATTGCCTGAACTGCAAGCGGTGCGAGGTAGCCTGTCCTTCCGGGGTCAAGGTTGCCGACCTGATTCAGGCCGCCCGCATCAAATATGACACCTCCCCCGTCAAATGGCGCGACCGTATGCTGGCCTCCACCGACTTTATGGGACATCTGGCACGTCCCTTCGCCCCCGTTGTCAACGGGGTCACCGGACTGGGCATCACCAAGACGATGATGGACGCCATGTTCAAGATAGACAGGAGGCGTACCTTCCCCAAATACAGTGCATACAGTTTTGAGAGCTGGATGGGCCGTCACGAAAAAGAACAGGCTGCTTTCGCAGAGCAGGTCGCATATTTCCACGGCTGCTACGTCAATTACAACTACCCCAGGCTTGGCCGGCATCTGGTCAAGGTACTCAACGCCCTGGGCGTGGGAGTACAGTTGCTGGAAAAGGAGAAATGCTGTGGTATCGCTATGATAACCAACGGGATGAAGGCCGAAGCCACCCTGCACGCCAACCACAACATAGTTGCACTTTCAAAGGCGGTGGACAAGGGGCTGATGGTGCTCACCACCTCATCTACCTGCACGCTGACGCTCCGCGACGAATATCCATCGCTGCTTGGCGTAGACAATTCGGGAGTACGTGACTTCATTATGATGGCCTCCCGCTATATCTGCGAGCGGATAGAAAAGGGTGCAGAGTTGCATTTCAAGCCCGGTTTCCACAAGAACGTAGCCTATCACACCCCTTGCCATATGGAAAAACTCGGCTGGGGGGTATTTTCCGAGAGGCTGCTTAAGATGATACCCGGAGTGGAATTTACGATGCTCGATGACGCCTGCTGCGGAATAGCCGGCACCTACGGTTTCAAGCGGGAAAACTACGAAGCGTCCCAAGCCATCGGCGAACCGCTCTTCAACCAGATTAAAGCCGTCAACCCCGATGTGGTTGCCTGTGACTGCGAAACCTGCAAATGGCAGATAGAAATGTCCACAGGCTATCAGGTAATGAACCCCATATCAATTTTAGCAGAAGCCATAATATGAAAAGAGTTTTGATCTATCTTTCCCTTGCCGTCATCTTGTCCGGCTGCAAGGGGAAACCGGCAATCGACGTTCAGGCACACCGCGGCGGAGCCGGTCTTATGCCGGAAAACACCATACCTGCGATGCAGAACGCCCTGGATATGGATGTAAACACCCTCGAGTTTGACCTGCAACTGTCTCAGGACGGACAGGTCGTGGTCTCCCACGACAACTATTTCCATCCCCGATATTCCACCCGCCCCGATGGCAGTCTGATAAACGAAGGCGATCCCAAGGAGTACCTCTACACTATGCCCTACGACAGTATTGCCAAGTATGATGTCGGGCTTCGTTACGTAGACCGCTGGCCAGATCAGGTCAAGATGGCGGCCACAAAGCCCCTTGCATCAGACCTGATAGATTTCACCGAAGGTTACGCCAAGAGCCCGGTCAACTACAACATCGAGATTAAATCGACCCCCGGCGAGGGAGAAGGCACACTGTGGCCCGACTACGTAACATTCTGCGAAAAGTGCATTCCGATGCTCCTGTCCAAGAATCTCGGCGAACGTCTCATTGTCCAGAGTTTTGACACCCGTGCCCTCAACTATATACATTCCAAGTGGCCGGAGCTGACGCTGTCGTACCTCACCGAAGATTACGACGGAGGAGATATCGAGTCGCTGCTGAAGAACCTGGACTTTGTCCCGCAGTGGTGGAGTCCCGAGTCCTCGCAGGTCACTGCAGAAAACGTCGCCTGGTGCCACTCACACGGTATCGGAGTGGTCCCCTGGACTGTAGATGACCCCGAAGAGATGCAGCGCCTTGTGGACTGCGGCGTAGAAGCCATCATCTCCAATTATCCCGACAGATTAATCAAAGTGGTAAGATAATGCTCAAATTCCTGAAACAACCCGAATACAAACCGGCGGAAACCGGACCTGCGGCAGATGCGAAGTACAAGCGGCTGCGCCTGCAAGTTTTCCTTGGCGCCTTCATAGGCTACGCCGGATTCTATCTGGTGCGCAAGAACCTCTCCATGGCCATTCCGGCTATGGCTCCGCTCGGATTCGAAAAGACCGAACTGGGCTTTGTGCTGGGTCTCAACGCCGCCGCCTACGCCCTGTCCAAATTCCTGATGGGAAGCGTTTCCGACCGCTCCAACGCACGTGTTTTCCTCCCTTTGGGACTGGTGCTTACTGCCATTTCGATGTGCTTTATGATAGTTCCCATCCAGTGGATAGGGGCCGGGCACAAGATGTGGGCGATTGTGGTGATGGGAGTTCTCAACGCCCTGGTGGGATGGTTCAACGGAATGGGCTGGCCTCCCTGCGGCCGTGTGATGACACACTGGTTCTCGCCCGGTGAGCGCGGCACTATGATGAGCATCTGGAACTGTGCCCATAACGTGGGCGGAGCGCTGGTCGGCCCTATGGCCACCTACGGCGCCGCCTGGTTCGGCAGCTGGTTTTACGGCGCCCACAGTGAACTCTACTTTTTGATAGGCACTTTCGCTTTCCCGGCTGCTGTGGCACTGTTCATCGCCCTGCTGGCTTACATTCTGCTTCGCGACACGCCGCAGTCCTGCGGCCTGCAGTCGGTGGAAGCCTGGCGTAATGACTATCCCAAGAACTATTCAGAGAAACACGAAACCACCCTCACCACCAGGGAAATCCTCTTCAACCACGTCCTCAACAACAAATTCCTGTGGTTCATAGCCCTGGCCAACGCATTCGTCTATATGGTACGCTACGGCTGTCTGGACTGGGCGCCGACAATCCTCACGGAAAAGGGTATCGACCTCAAGAGTGCCGGCTGGGCGTACTTTGCATACGAGTTTGCCGCCATTCCCGGAACTCTGCTCTGCGGCTGGCTCTCCGACAAACTCTTCCACGGCCGCCGCGCCCTGCCCACAATGATCTTTATGGCGCTGGTGCTTGTTTTCGTAGTGCTCTACTGGATGTTCATAGACAATCTTACAATAGTTATTATCAGCCTTATCGGCATAGGGTTCTTTATCTACGGACCAGTAATGCTCATCGGTGTACAGGCACTGGACCTTGCACCCAAGAACGCCGCCGGCACCGCCGCCGGCCTCACCGGCTTCTTCGGATACTTCCTTGGAACGTTCATACTTGCAAACACAATCATAGGCCTGGTGGCACAGAAAGCCGGCTGGGGATGGACCTTTGTGCTGCTGATAGCCGCCTGCCTGCTGGCCATCTTCTTTATGGGACTCACCCTCAAGGAAGAACGCAAGCCTGCCAAATAAATCTTTAATAGCGAATGAAAACAATCCGAGAAGTCCTTTACGACTGCCAGGCAAAAGGCACCGCCGTTCTGGCAACCAACTTTTATAATTACGAAACCCTCACCTGCGTGGCCCGTGCTGCGCAGGCTGCGAACGCCCCGGTAATGCTCCAGCTGACCCGCTCGTCCATAGACTATATGGGGCTGCACACTGCCTACAAGATGGGGCG
>CACYEB010000059.1 GCA_902773305.1 uncultured Bacteroidia bacterium | reverse complement strand
GGTGAGGTTTAATGCTTTCCATCCGGATGCACCGCGTTCGCTGAAGTGGAAGCGCGAAGAAGTTTCCCACATCCTGTCCCGCCCGGCCGTGCGTAAATGCCTGGAGTACATGGGCGCCAATGCAAAGTTCGATACCGAAGGGAAACTGTTCTTCAACGCCTACCGCTCGAACAACTTTGCATCCATAATGATTTACAGGGCTTTGTTCAAAGGTTTGAGGCGATTGAAACATTTGGGCATTGGAGCTATGGCGGTGGTGCCAACAAGATAAAACGGTAGTTTTTCGAATTGAAAACGCATATTCTGTTCTCCATCCATTATCTGGAGCTGGGAGGTGCCGAAACGAGTCTTCTCGGACTGCTGGAGTCTCTTGATTACAGCAGGTACGATGTGGACCTGTTCGTGCATTCCCACCGGGGAGAGCTGTTGAAGGCACTTCCGGCAGAGGTGCATCTTCTGCCGGAAATGCCTGAATATGCGCAGATTGAAAGGCCTCTGAAGGATGTAATCAGAGACGGATTCTTTCGGATTGCCCTTGCGAGGCTCCGTGCCAGGTTTGAATATGCACGTTACGCAAGGCGTAAGCGCCCCGAAGATGGAAGTGCCGTTTTCTCATATGTGGCGCGGCGGGTGGCTCCGCTCATGCCTGAGCTCCCAGGCGAATATGATGTTGCCGTGAGCTATCTGGCCCCGCACGATTATGTGCTGGAAAAAGTCAGGGCGAAGAAAAAACTGTGCTGGCTGCATACTGATTACTCCAGCATCGACCTTGACAAGACACTGGAAAAACCCGTGTTTGCCGGATACGACAGTATCGTCGCCGTGTCGGAAAGCGTATGCCGTTCATTCCTGAAGGTTTTTCCGGGCTTCGAAAAGAAGATGGAGGTGCGGCGCAACCTTCTGCCCTTCAAGTATATAAATGCCAGGGCTGCTGAAGGCGGAGAGTCCGAAGCAGCTGAAATGCCCGCCCGCGAAGGCATCGTGAATATCCTTTCAGTGGGCCGGTTCTGCCGGGCAAAGAACTTCGACAATGTCCCCCGTATCTGCCGGATACTGAATGAAACCCTGAATGACAAGGGCCTCAGGGCTGTCTGGTATCTCATAGGATACGGCAGCGACGAAGTTCTCATCAGGCAGAGAATTGCCGGCGATTCGCTTCCAGGCGAGGTCGTGATCCTTGGCAAGAAAGACAATCCTTATCCTTACATGAAGGCCTGCGACCTGTATGTCCAGCCCTCGCGCTTTGAGGGCGATCCCGTTACCGTCCACGAGGCGGCGGCGCTGGGCAGGCCTGTAGTTCTAAGCAAATTCTCCACATCGGCCGACGTCGCGGCGTCTTTGGACACGTGTGCCACCGTACCCCTGGACAACGAAGGGTGTGCACGCGGACTGGCCGATATAATCTGTTCTTCCCTGCGGTAATGATTCCTAAGGTCATACATTACTGCTGGTTCGGCGGAAGTCCGCTCACCGCCCTGGCACGGAAGTGCATCGCAAGCTGGGAGAAGTATTTGCCCGGATACGAAATAAAAGAGTGGAATGAAAGCAATTTCGACGTCGGCGTCATCCCTTATACCCGTGATGCCTACGAGGCGCGGAAATATGCTTTCGTAAGTGATTATGCACGCTTTTGGGTCCTTTACCGCTACGGGGGCGTCTATTTTGATACCGACGTAGAGGTGCTCAAGCCCATCGATGATATTATTGCCAAGGGCCCCTTTATGGGTTTCGAGTTGCTGAAGCCCGACGGAACGCTTGCCGTAGCCCCTGGACTGGGACTCGCAGCGGAGGGCGGGATGCCCCTTTATGAGGAAATTCTGCAGCAATACGAAGTAATGTCATTTCTTACCCCAGATGGCCACCACAATCCTTTTACGATGATTCCCATGGTTACCGGGATATTGCAGAGGCATGGCCTAAAAGGTGACGGGGGTATAGAATCTGTGGCAGGATGCAGCATCTATCCTCCCGAGTGGTTTAACCCTTTTGACGATGCCACAGGACGGCTTATCATAACTGCCAACACACGGTCGATTCATTGGTATGCCAAGTCGTGGATGCCAGGGCAAGCGCCTGCGCTAGTATTGGCTAAGAGAATGGCGAGAAGGTTGATAAGAGTACTACACAAAGGAAGATGAATCCTTTTTTCTACCAGAGGTTTTTCACACTCGTAATGGCGTGTCTGTCGCTGGTCGTGGCCGGAATAAGACTGTCATCTTCCGACTACAAACTTCAGGACAGGGGATCTTCCATCCTTTTCCCCCTCATTCTGTGCTTTGGTCTGGTTTTCTGGATAGGGATGCGCCCTGTCAGTGGAGCCTTTGGTGATACTGTCAACTACGCTATGGAGTATTCCACAATGGATCCGCACAGCGTTTATATGGATTGGAGTGGAGAATGGGTTTGGCGTTTATTGATGAACGGCTGCAAGATGGTGGGACTGAGCCTCCAGACGTTCTTTACCATAGTGGCTGCGGGTTACATACTGTCGGCGTTCCTGGCCGTAATGCTTTTCATGCCCAGGGACCCCATGCTAGGTACGCTGTTCCTGCTCGGATCCCTGATGTTCTTCCCCTTTGCGGTGAACGGTCTCCGAAACGGCCTCGCCTGCCATCTTGTGTTGCTGGGCGCCGTCCTGCTGCTCAGCGACAAATGGATCCCCGGCACGTTGATATGCTTCCTGGCATTCGGTATCCATCGCAGCGTCATATTGCCCATCGCCGCCATCGTATTTGCGATATTTGTTACGAGGAATGTCAGGTTTGCATTGATTTTCTGGCTTTTTTCCATCCTGGTATCCCTGGTGGCGGGCGGCGCGGTGACGAATTTTTTCGCCAGCCTTGGATTCGACGACCGTATGTCTCAATATGTGACGATCAACGACATGGGCCAGTTCTCCCGCGTCGGTTTCAGGTGGGATTTCCTCCTTTACAGCGCGGCGCCGATGCTGATGGCCTGGTACGTCTGTATCAAGCAAAAGGCTTCAGACAACTGGTACGACGTGATCTGCATGGTGTACTGCCTTTGCAACGCATTCTGGGTCATGGTTATACGCTCGGCTTTCAGTAACCGTTTCGCATACCTGTCCTGGTTCCTGTACCCCCTGGTCATCGCATACCCCCTGGTAAATCTTGAGATACGTTACGACCAGGACCGTTTCACCGGACTCGTCCTGCTGGCTTATGCGGCTTTCTCGATGTTTATGTGGTTTGTATTCTGGTAATGAACCCTCTGACAGTTTTCACACCCACATACAACAGGGCGCACACACTCGTGAGGCTGTACCGGAGCCTTTGCTCCCAGACCTGCCGCGACTTTGACTGGCTGGTCGTCGATGACGGCTCCACCGACGGGACACGTGATCTGGTACAATCCTTCATAGCCGAAGGCTGCATACCGATACGATACATCTTCAAGGAAAACGGGGGCCTGTACACGGGATACAACACGGCCTACGCCGAGATACAGACCGAGCTGAACGTCTGCATCGACAGCGATGACATGATGCCGCCGGATGCAGTACAGACAATCTTGGAAACATGGAGGCTTAAAGGTTCCGACGGCTATGCCGGAATAATCGGTTTGGACAGCCATCTGGACAGCGGCGAACCCGTAGGCGGGGCGTTTCCCGGCGGCCTCGAAGAGTGCTACCTGCTTGATCTGCTGACTAAAAAGATACATCGAGGGGACACCAAGCAGGTGATGCGCACCGACCTCATGAAAAGGGTGGCACCACAGGTGGGATTCCCGGGCGAGAAGAACTTCAATCCGGTCTACATGCTGCTGCAAGTATGTGACGACTTTCCACTGCTGGTGGTGAACAAGTCCCTTTGCCTGGTGGAGTATCAGAGTGGCGACAGCATGTCGGGGAATATCTACGGACAGTATTTTGACAGTCCCCGCAGCTTTGCCAAGATGCGCCGCCTGGAGATGACGCTGAAGCGCAGTACGCCTTGGAACCGTCTGCGCAGCGCAGTGCATTATGTGGCTGAATGCCTTATCGCCCGTGACGGGAGATGGCTGAAGGATTCTCCACGAAAGGCCCTGACGCTGCTGTCAGTGCTTCCCGGGTGCATGCTATACGTTTACCTTGTTATACAGACGAGATGGAAGAAGATCTGATAAGCGTAGTGATTCCGCTGTACAATGTAGAGAGTTATCTGCCCCGGTGCTTCGAAAGCATACGTTCCCAGTCCTACAAGAATCTGGAGATTATTTTTGTCGACGACGGCTCTACAGATGGTTCAGGCCGCATCTGTGACGAGTTTGCGGCGGTCGAGCCCCGTGCAAGGGTCGTCCATCAGCCCAACCTCAAGCTTTGGGCGGCACGGAACCGCGGCCTGTCGGAGGCCCACGGCAAGTATGTCATATTCCCCGATGCAGATGATTATTATCACTCCGACACCCTCCGCATCCTTCATGAGGCAATTAATCTCGGGGGG
>CACYEB010000058.1 GCA_902773305.1 uncultured Bacteroidia bacterium | reverse complement strand
TGGATGCTTCTGGCAGCAATGTTGGTTTTCTTTATGCAGCCGGGTTTTGCGTTGTGCGAGGCGGGTTTTACCCGCAGCAAGAACACGGCCAACATTCTGATGAAGAACTTCGTGGACTTTATGTTCGGCTCCCTGCTGTTCTGGTTTGTCGGCTTCGGCTTTATGTTTGGCAGCGGCGGCGCCGGTTTTATCGGAGCGCCCAACTGGGGAGACCTTTCATTTTATAAGAGTAATCTGCCCGTAGAGGGCTTCCTGATATTTCAGACCGTCTTCTGCGCCACCTCTGCAACCATCGTGAGTGGCGCGATGGCAGAACGGACCAAGTTCTCTATGTATCTGGTTTACAGTGCCATCATCTCTCTGCTGATTTATCCCATCGAAGGCCACTGGACCTGGGGCGGCGGCTGGCTGTCCCGGCTTGGCTTCCACGATTTTGCAGGGTCGGCGATTGTTCACAGTGTCGGTGGTGTACTGGCGCTTATCGGTGCGCTGGCACTTGGACCCCGTATAGGCAAATATAACGTCGACGGCAAGAGTCGCGCCATACCTGGCCACAACCTGACGATGGCCGCGCTGGGTGTCTTCATTCTCTGGATGGGCTGGTTCGGATTCAACCCCGGGTCGCAGTTGGCAGCCTCAGGAGAGGTGAACCGCATGGCAATATCACACGTGTTCCTGACCACTAACTTGTCTGCAGCGGCAGGTGGTGTGGCGACTATGTTCCTGACTTGGGCAAAATATGGCAAGCCATCTCTCTCGCTGACACTCAACGGTATCCTTGCCGGTCTGGTCGGCATCACTGCCGGATGCGACATGGTCACTCCACTGGGCGCGGTCATCATCGGCCTTATCTGCGGTATCGTGCTGGTCTTCTCCATTGAGTTCATTGACCGAAAACTGCATATTGACGACCCGGTCGGTGCTTCCAGCGTGCACGGTGTATGCGGTATTCTCGGCACTCTCCTGACAGGCCTGCTGGCGACAAACGGCGGCCTTTTCTACGGTGGCGGATGGCATTTCCTGGGTGTACAATGCCTGGGAATCCTGGTCATAGACCTGTGGGCTGCCTCTACCGGCTTCCTGCTGTTTTACGGCATAAAGAAGATTCACGGCCTGCGTGTCGGCAAGCGCGTTGAAGAAGAAGGTCTTGATATATATGAACACGGCGAAAGCTGCTACAACTAATCTGTTACATTATGTGTGGAATTATAGGTATTTTCAATGTCCGGGAGCAGTCGGAGGAATTGCGTCGGAAAGCGTTGGAGATGAGCCGCAGGATTCGTCACCGAGGTCCGGACTGGAGCGGTATCTGGTGTGGCGGCAGCGCTGTCATGGCGCACGAAAGATTGAGTATAGTGGATCCTGAAAGCGGTCGTCAGCCGCTATTCTCGCCCGACGGCAGTATGGTGCTGGCGGTAAACGGTGAAATTTATAACCACAAGGATATCCGCCGTCGTTTTGCCGGAAAGTATGCCTTTCAGACCGGCAGCGACTGCGAGGTGATACTCTCGCTATATAATGAACTGGCTTGTGAAAGAAACTTTACACACGGGCGTTTCTGCGCAATGATGGAGTCGCTCAGCGGCATTTTTGCATTTGCCCTCTACGACAGCAATACTGACCGTTTCCTGATTGCCAGGGATCCGATAGGGGTAATCCCTCTTTACATAGGTTATGATTCCGACGGAAAAGTATTTATAGCTTCGGAACTCAAGGCCCTGGAAGGGGAGTGCGAGCGTTACGAACCCTTCCTGCCGGGGCATTACTATTGGAGCGGAGACGGCAAACCCAGGCGCTACTACCAGCGTGAGTGGATGGATTACGATGCTGTAAAAGATAACCCTGCAAGCAGCGAGGATATTCGGCAGGCGCTTCGCGATGCAGTCAGGCGGCAACTGATGAGCGACGTCCCCTACGGGGTGCTGCTTTCCGGCGGCCTTGACTCCAGCATAGTCTCTGCCATTGCAGAGAGCTATTGCCAGAACCGCATCGAAGATGGCGGCCGCAGTCGCGCCTGGTGGCCAAGGCTGCACAGTTTTGCCGTCGGCTTGAAAGGTGCGCCGGATTTGGCCAAAGCGCGTCTGGTGGCAGAGCATATCGGCACAGTGCATCACGAAATCAATTACTCAATACAGGAGGGGCTGGATGCGATCAGGGATGTCATCTATTACATAGAGACATACGATGTGACCACAGTGAGGGCGTCTACACCTATGTATCTTCTTGCAAGGGTGATAAAGTCTATGGGCATCAAGATGGTCCTCTCCGGCGAAGGGGCCGACGAAATTTTCGGGGGTTATCTCTATTTTCATAAGGCGCCTGATGCAAAAGCCTTTCACGAAGAGACCGTTCGCAAACTCTCCAAGCTCTATATGTACGACTGCCTGAGGGCCAACAAAAGCCTCTCTGCCTGGGGAGTAGAGGGACGGGTCCCCTTCCTTGACAAGGAGTTCCTGGACGTTGCAATGAGCACCAATCCGACATCCAAGATGTGCACAGGCAGTACTATAGAGAAAAAAATACTCCGCGAGGCCTTTACCGATATGCTGCCTGACGAAATCGCGTGGCGGCAGAAAGAACAGTTCAGCGACGGTGTAGGGTATTCGTGGATAGATTCTCTCAAAAAGATCACATCCGAAGCGGTGAGCGATGAACAGATGGCCCGCGCCGTCGAGCGTTTCCCCATCAATCCCCCGGCCAACAAAGAGGAATACTACTACAGAAGCATCTTCGAAGAGCATTTTCCCTCTGCATCTGCCGCACGAAGTGTGCCTCAGGAAGCGAGCGTCGCCTGTTCGACAGCTATTGCGCGGGAATGGGACGAGGCCTTC
>CACYEB010000057.1 GCA_902773305.1 uncultured Bacteroidia bacterium | reverse complement strand
CGCCAGGATGGCGATGCGCTCGCCGGCATAGCTGAAGGCTTTCGAACTGGATATCAGCAAAATGTAATCATCGGCATACTTGCCCACAGAAGGCTGGTAGGGTGGCTGGCCGGGGTGTCCGTAGTCTTTGCGGAAGTCCATCCCGAAGTAGGCCAGGTCCTCGATAACTATCACACCGTATTTGCGGGCGGTTTCGCCGATAATCTTCAGCTCCTCTTCCGTAAGGCACACCCACGAGGGGTTATTGGGATTGGAATAAAGTATGCTGTGGATATGCCCGCCGGAGAAAATCTCCTCGAGTTTGCCGCGAAGCTTCTCCCCGCGATATTCATAGATATCGAACGACTCCACCGGAATGCCCAGCACCTTGTTCTGGAACTTGTGCACCGGAAAGCAGGGGTCTATGAACAGTGTGGTCGTGCGGTCTGCATCGGTGCGGCTTGCAATCATAAAGGAGACGAAAGCGGCCTGCATCGAACCCACTGTAGCAAGGCAGTTTTCCGGCTTAATATCCAGGTCGATGAAGTTCTTGATGAAACGGGAAGCCTCCTTGCGGAGAGGCGGGACACCGTCGATGTCGGGATAATTGGCCGGGACGCCGGCTTTGAGGGCCGCTATCTGGGCGTCGATGCCCACCTGCGCTGCCGGCAGGCCGGGATTACCCATCTCCATATGGATGAAATGTACACCGCTGGCGGCCTCCAGGGTGTCGGCCAGTTTCTTGATCTCGCGTATCGTGGCCTTACCCACCACAGGCAGGCCGCTCTCTGCAAAGATGCGCCCAACCAGTTCCTTGTCCAAAAGGTTGTGTTTCATTGCACGTCAGATTGTGCGGCCGGGATACTCCTTGAGCGCTTTCTCCAGACATACGAGTGCGGCTCGCAGGTCTTCTTCCTTCAGTACGTATGCAAAGCGTGCCTGGTTCTTGCCCAAACCCTTGGTCACGTAGAAGCCTGCCATCGGGGCGAACATCACCGTCTGGCCTTCGTAGCTGAACTCTTCCAGCAGCCAGCGGCAGAACTTCTCGGCATCATCTACAGGGAGTTCCACCGCCGCATAGAAGGCACCCAGCGGCATAGGGCACACTATGCCCGCTATCTTGTTCAGGCCCTCCACCAGGATCCGGCGGCGCTTGAGATATTCTTTCTTGACCTCGTCGAAATATTCCTGAGGAGTGTCCAAGGCGGCAAGGGCGGCAATCTGCCCCCACTTGCTGCAGCACAGACGCGCCTGGGCATACTTGAGCACCAGCGGCATGAACTCCCTGTTGCGGGAGACTATGAAGCCCACGCGGGCGCCGCACATACTGTAGCGTTTCGATACAGAGTCTATGAGGATGATGTTATCGTCCATACCGGGCACCTGCATAAACGAGAAATGCGGTTCGTCGGTGTAGCAGAACTCGCGGTAAACCTCGTCGGCAATGATGAACAGGCCGTGCTTTTTGGCGATGCTGCACAGTTGGATTACATCCTCTTTGCTGTATAGCTTGCCGGTGGGGTTGGCTGGATTGCAGATAAGTATCGCCTTGGTCCTGGGGGTGATGACTTTCTCCACCTCGCTCATAGGCGGCAGTGCGAAGCCGTCTTCTATATTGGTGGTAATTGGCACCAGCTTGGCGTCAAACTGGATGGAGAATGTATTGTAATTGGTGTAGAAAGGCTCGAACACTATGATTTCGTCGCCGGGGTCACAGATGGCCTCTATGGATATCTGTATAGCCTCGCTGCCGCCGTGAGTCACTATTATGTCCTTGGTCTCCACATCGATGCCGATTCCCTTGTAATACTTCACCATCCCCTCGCGCAGGGGCAGGTCGCCAAGCGAATTGGGATACGATATTATGGAGAGTTTATTCTCCCTTACCGCGTCCAGAGCCACCTTGGGCGAATCCAAATCGGGCTGGCCCATATTCAGACGGTATATCTTAATGCCGCGCTTGGCGGTCTCGTCTGACAGGGGGATGAGTTTGCGGATCGGGGAATAAGGCATTGCAAGCGCCTTCTGTGAAAATGTCAGCATTTCAAAAAAAAAGTTTTTATTGTCTTTCGTATAATGCGAGTTGCTTCAAAAAGCCCTCTATCTTAGGCTGTATCCTGCTTGTGGGACAGTCATAATTGTTTATCAGTATGGCAAACCTCATAATGTCCCCACCCTCCGTCTCCACATAACCGGCGTAGCATTTCACCGCAGTCATAGTGCCGCTCTTGCAGTGTATGCGGCTCCGCAGACTTGCCGGCTCCTTGGAAAGCACGTACTTCATTGTATTGTCTCCGCCCGGCGAAGGAAGCGTGAACAAGTACTCGGCAAATATATCGCTCTTTTGCATCATTCGGTAGAAATTGCAGAAAAAACGGGGTGAAATAAAGTTGAAGCGGCTCAAACCGCTGCCGTCATCCTGCCTCAGGCCGGTGGTCCTGCATCCCAAGGCATCGATGTATTTCTCAACCGCCTTCGGTGCCGTGGCGTAACTTGCTTCGCCTGTCAGACGCAACCCCAGCATCATCAGGAGTGTCTCCGCAAAAAAGTTGTTGCTCTGGGTGTTGGTCTCGGTGCAAATCTCTACCAGCGTGGGAGAAAATGTCTTTACTATCAGTTTCGAAGTGTCGGGAGCGGCGCCTGTCGAAGCACCTCTGGTAGTGATTCCGTTGGCTGCCAGATAACTGTCGAAAGCTTCGGCGCAGGTCAGCGCAGGAAACTTGTTGGATACCGCGATAGTATCTGCCTCGCGGTCCACGGCATAGGTGCCGGTAAAACGGCCTACCGGAGACAGGTCGCTGGCATAATAATTCAGTTTATTACCCGTCTTTGCAGCACCTGTGGTGGCATCCCTACGCAGATTCATCTCTGAATATACCGCTTCCACCGGGGTTATCCGTACCCTGTCACCCTCTGAGAAGCCAGGCTCCACCCTATAGAAAGAGAGATTCTCGGCAAAGGAGAGGCCGCACGCCCCGCTGCCATAATCGGTGCCCAGATCGGCCCAACACCAGTTGTCCTGGATGATACCCTCCTTGAAAATGCCCGCATCTCCCCTTACCTTGCCATCGATGGCGGTGATTCCTGCCCCCTTGACGGCATAGTACCAGGTGCCGAACACCAGGTTGATATCTTCTGCAATGGGGCTGTGAGAACCCAATGTCGGGTCGCCGCCGCCGATAATGTAGAGGTCGCCGTGCAGGACGCCCTCCTCATCGATATCGCCGGCAGTTGCTATCTTGGTTTCGAAACGGAAATCGGGTCCCAGCACATTCAGAGCCACCCCAGTGGTAATGGTCTTCATCGTAGAAGCACTCAGCAGCGGCAGGTCGGGATTCCACTGCGCCACCGTCCTTCCGTTGCTTTCGACCGCCAGGATCGCCACGGCGGCATTCTTGAGCAGCGTGTCGGTTTTCATAGCAGTATCCACATAGCGCTGCACGTTGTTGCTCTGCGCCCATTGAGTCGCGGGCATCAGCAGCGCCGCAATGGCCAGTAAGAATATTTTTTTCAGCATTGCCGGAAGAATGTTTGCATGGCAAAGATACGGTTTTACTATTCAATGGCACTATTTTGGCACGAAAAAACAATTAAACTTTCAAAATATGGGCATTATTAAAATTATGACGGCTGCCGCCCTGTTCGGACTGTTCGTTTCTGGAGGTAGACACACTATAGCCAGCATAGATGTCAGCGGCAATTGGATCCGTCTCTACGACGAGAAAGGCCGCAACTACAAAACCCTCAGTGTCAGCAGCGTCGGTGAAATCAAAGGGTACAGTTCAACCCTGATTGTCACCCAGAGCCACAACTGGATTTATCTGCTGGACGCCGAGGGCCGCAAGTACCAGACAAAAAGCGTGAGCAGCATCGGCGAAGTCATAGGCGTGGCCGGCGACACCTTCACGTCCCGCAACGGCAACTGGATTTACACCTGGGACCGCAACGGCAAGAAAATATCCACACGGCCGGCACGGTAGCGGGAATTTTTCGACTACATTTGTAACCGGCAAGATGAAATCCCTCTATGACTGACTTTGCGGCGATAGACTTTGAGACGGCAAACGAGTG
>CACYEB010000056.1 GCA_902773305.1 uncultured Bacteroidia bacterium | reverse complement strand
TCTTCGTTTACGTAGACGATACTGTCATTGAAGCCATAAATCCTGTTATTACCCACGGTGCTAAAAGGCTTTTCCTTCCTGTAGGGCAAAGCGTTGACCTTAAGGAATGGTTCGAGGTAGTTCCCGAAAGAGCTAAGGGCAATGTTACATATTCGTTTGCCGAAGGCGCTCCTGTCACTATCAGCGAAGACGGCATACTGAAAGCCACCGGAGCCGGAAAGAACACCGCTGTAACGATTGCTTCCAAGAATAACGAACAGATAAGTACAATTCTTTACATCTGCTCTGCCGAGTGCCCCGACGACAATGTACCCCAATGCTCAATCGATCCTGAAGAGAAGATAGTTATCTTCGAGGGTTCTAAAGAGGAGTATCTTAAATTGGCGGAGGTTGGCGGTACTACAACCTTCAACCCCATCGACAACAGCCTTGCTGCCGTATATAACGGCAACTGGAATTTCCGCATTGGTATGCCCGTTACGGATAATTCCAATATCACTATGGAGAACGGTCACCTGCACTTTATGTTCTACGTTCCTGACATCTCCTTCATCCAAGCCGATGATACCGGTTGGCTTGAACTTACCAGTTCCGGCGTTTGGGATGTTGACGAGCTCGACTTCACCGCCGGTCAAATCTTCAGCGGAATGAAAAATGGCTGGAACGAGGTTGACCTTAAACTCAGCGACGGCCGTCTTGATGCGGGCAACTTTGATCCTTCAAAAGCTAATTTCATCCGTTTCGTCCTTAATTCCACCACTCCCGGTGAATCATGGCAGCCGTTCCTTATCAAGGATCTCTTCGTTTATGCAGAAGATGCTCCCGTACAGATTACCATCGACGGTGATATGGACGAGTGGGCTGGCGTGAAGACCGGTCTGATCAGCGCCAAAGAAACTCCCGTTTATATGGAGTTCAAGGTGTCCAACGACGACAACAATATTTATTTCTACTCTAAGAGAGATAAGAATACTGCCATCTGGGGCGGCGGCGCCTATATCTACTATGAAATTGATGCCGACAACAACCCCGAGACAGGTGAAGACAGGGAAAATGAACTTGGACTTGAGACTTGGCTCTACTTCAAGCCGTTTGGCGGCTCTTCAAGCGAACCTGCAATTGCCACTGAATTTATTGGCGAGTCATCCGATGACGCTGTCAAGAGCAATTTTAATTTCAAGGGCAAAATCAGCAGTGATTTTGTGGAGATTGAAGCCAGCCTTCCTCTTAGTGCTGCAGGTGTAACCAAAGGTTCTACAATTCGTGTGTTCTCCTGGAGCAATAAGTCAGGTGATGATTTCAGGGGGAAACCCTCTGTCGGACTCCTTTACGATGTTAAATAATTTCTAAATGATCAAGAAAGAGAGCCCCGTCCTTCCGGGGCTCTTTTCTTTGGTATGAAACTGCTTGCACTTCTCGTGACCCTTGTGGCAGGGATCCTCCCGGTACGCGAAATCGACACCCGTATCGGGTGTGCGATGGCCGACTCTCCCACGGCCAGCATTTTCGGTTCAGGCGGCGAAGTGGTGGGCAACACCCTCCCCTGCGTCACTGTCCCCAACGGGATGACCTACTGGACCCCCGCCACCTGCATCTCCGACCAGAAGGGTGTGACCCCCTACCGCTGGGAAGCGCCCGAGTGGATGGGTTTCCGCGCCTCCCACTGGCTGGACGGCAGCGCCACGCAGGACTACGGATCCTTCTTCATAATCCCCGGCTGCAAGGCGGTACCGCTGGACCATTCTAAAGAAGAGGCTCAGCCCGGCTATTATCGTTACGGCGGTCACGAACTGACAGGCTTTGGCCGCAGCGCCATAATGAAGCTGGATTGCGAAAAACTCACATTTGGGGCCAATACGCAGTACAACGACGCAAACCTTAGCTGGGACCGAGAAACGGGCGAAATAAGGGCAGAAAACCCCGTGCACCGCATTTATAACGGCTGGGGCAAGTTGGCAGGTTATTCATCCTGGGCGGTGGTGCGTTTCAACAAGCCGGTAAAGGCCGTCAGGCCCATCGGACGGATAATGTATGAGATAGAATTTGAGGCTGTTCCAGGCCCGCTTGTTTTGCGAATGGGCACCTCCTTCACCAGTGCCGACGGTGCCGCCCGCAATCTGGAGAGCGAGATTCCCGACTGGGACTTCGATGCCGCCCGCAGCCGCGTGGAGGCCATCTGGGAGCAGCGGCTGGGTATGATAGAAGTAGAAGGTGGTAATCTTGAGGTCAAAAAACACTTCTACACCTCTTTCTGGCGGGCATCGCTCAGTCCCCGTATGGTCAGTGACTGCGATGCCGAGCCCGATTTTGACGATTTCAACCTTTGGGACACTTTCCGTGCCCTGCATCCGCTGCACACCATAATTCAGCCGAGGCGCAGTGGCGAAATGATGCAGGCGCTGGTGCGCAAGTACGAGAGAGGTGGCTGGATGCCCGTGTTCCCTATGTGGGGCAGCTACACCAGCGCTATGATAGGCGACCACGCCGCCAGCGTCATAGCCGACGCCTACACCAAGGGTATCCGCAATTTCGATTACAGAAAAGCCTGGGAGGGCATCCGCAAGAACTGCTTCGAGACCCCCTGCGATTCGCTCTATATAGACGGCCGCGGCCGGCGTGCGCTGGCGGCGTATTTGCGCCTGGGCTACCTGCCGCTGGAAGAACCCGTAAAATATGCTTTCCACGCCAACGAGCAGACCAGCCGCACCCTGGAATATGCCTACGACGACTGGTGTGCCTCGCTGCTGGCCCGGGAACTGGGGACAAAAGAAGATTTTGAAGCATTGAAAGCCCGCGCCGGAAACTGGCGCAACGTTTTTGACCCCCGCACCCGGTACGCCCAGGGACGCCACGAAGACGGCACCTTCCTGAGCGATGACAATTATCTCAAGAAGACTTCATTCATCACAGAGGGCACTCCCTGCCACTACAGTTGGTTCGTGCCGCAGGATATTCCCGGCCTCATAGAGTTTGTTGGACGCGACCTGTTTGAAGAAAGGCTCGATTTGATGTTCAGCGAGAACCGCTACTGGCACGGCAACGAGCCCGGCAATCAGATCGCCTATCTGTACGATTATATCGGCCGTCCGGAGAAATGCCAGACGGCTGTGCAGGCGATAATGCGCTCCGAATACCGCAACACCCCTGGCGGACTCAGCGGCAACGACGACGCCGGCCAGCTCTCGGCCTGGTATGTCTTCGCCTGCCTGGGGTTCTATCCGGTTTGCCCCGGCAGCGCTGAATATGCCCTTGGAATCCCGGCGTTTGACAAGATTACCATCCACCTGGAGAACGGACGCAACTTCACAATCAACAGGAAAACCGCCCGAAAGACGGCCTTCAAGCTGGGCTGCAAACGTCTTCGTCGCCCATTTATTTCTCATCGAGACATCACCCGCGGCAAGACCCTCACATTCTACTGTAAATAATCCGTGGCAGCGATAGCCCTCACTATCAAGCAATTACAGCATTTCGCTTGCGAAAAAACACGCAAGCGAATGTGTGTAAAAGCCGGATAATCAGCATAATCGCCGCCACGCTCGGGCTTCTACCGCCTCCAAAGCCAAAGCGGCAGAAAAACCAGGCGGCTATTCGCAGACAGGTCTGACAGGATAGCCGCGGTAGCGGCGGTAGAAGTAGGCGTAGTGAAAGTCGGAGCTGAAGAAGAGTT
>CACYEB010000055.1 GCA_902773305.1 uncultured Bacteroidia bacterium | reverse complement strand
TCGTCGGGCTCGAAACCCTCCATAATGCACTCTATCCTGGAGACTTTTGTCCCGGGGAGAGAATGGTCCGGTTTGCCGGGGGAACAGGCTACAAAGGCCGCCAACACGGCGGTCAGCGCCGGCAGTATGGGCACAAATCGCTTCATATTCAAAATTTTATCGTGCCAGGTTCTTAAGTTTGTTGTATTCGCTTTCTGCCCTGACTTTGTCTATGATGGCCCTTACCAGGGCGAACATCCTCCCGCCGGCAGTATAGTCGGTGGGAGCTATAAAATTCACCCTGTCTTCAGAGAGCAACTTCTGCGCGCCCGCCTTGCGGTCTTCGGAATTGTACACCGCAATCGCATTGCCGCCGAACATCTTCACAATCTTCATACAGGGGATGTCGGTGGTGCCGTCGCCAAAATAAATCATATTGCTGAACGGCACCGGCTTGTCTTCGTCGGGTACGCTTTCGTTGACCTTCCGGTTGTCGGCGATGTCCATTATCCCCTTGGTAATCTTGAAGAGGAACTGCGTCTTGGCGGTGAAATCTATGGCCACCGCGGGCCACACCGCATTGCCCGCCTCATCGTAGATGAACGTGCTGGCAAACACCTTCTTGAACTCGTGGCCTATGGGCGACCCCTCTATCATCTCCACCAGGCCGGAAGATATGATATAGTGCTCTACCGACACTCCCCTCTCTTCGCCGTAGCCGTTCACCATCCTGAACCATTCGCGCACTCCGGGATATAGCTCGATGTTGCGGCCGAACTCCACAAACGAACTGCGTCCCAGCGAAATACCGGCCTTACGCGCCTCGTCTATCATTATCTTCATATAGGCGAGGATGCCGTTCATCTCCAGCTCTTCGCTGAGGCCGTTGCTGGCCAGCCAGAACTCCTCGGGCGACTTGCCCAGGGCCTGGATGAAACCATATTCCTGCATATTGCCCGGCGACAGCGTGCCGTCGAAGTCATATACCAGGGCTACCTTTGTCCGTTTGTTGTACATAAATACCTATGCGAACTGCTTCTTGAGCCGGGCAAGGCGCTCGTCGGCATCGGCGCCGCGCACCCCGAAGTAAAATTTGATCTTGGGTTCGGTACCTGACGGGCGGACAGATGTCACCGTACCGTCTTCGCAGATAAACTGCAGCACATTGCTCTTTGGCAGATGGGTCTTGGCTGTATCGAGATAGTCGATAACCTCAACCACCTTGCTGCCGGCCAGCTCCTTTGGAGGATTGTCACGGTATTCTTTCATGATCCGCTGTATCTCGGCGGCCCCCTCCTTACCCTCGCGGTAGATGCTGGTCAGGCCCTCCTGATAGTATCCGAATTCCTTGTAAATCTCCTGCAGATAGCCCCAGACGGTCTGGCCGCGGTCCATCAGATATGCCGCGCACTCTGCCAGCAGGCCGCAAGTCGCTGCCGAATCCTTGTCACGCACAAACGTGCCGGGGTTGAAGCCGTTGCTCTCCTCGCCGCCGGCGATATAGACCCGCTTGCCCTCGTTTTCGCGCACCACCGTGGCGATATTCTTGAAGCCGGTGAGCACATTGTACAGCTGCACGCCATACTTGTTGCAGATGGCCCTCATCAACTCTGTAGAAACGATTGTCTTCACCATATAAGGGTCGCCGTGGTCCAGCTTGCCAAGGGCTTTCCAGCGCTCCAGCATATAAGCGGTGAGGATGCTCAGGATCTGGTTGCCGGTGAGAAGGCGCAGCTGCCCCTTGTCGTCGCGCACAGCCAGGCCGATGCGGTCTGCGTCGGGGTCGGAAGCGAGCACCATATCGGCCCCCACCTTGTCGGCAAGTTCCATAGCCATCTTCATTGCCCCCGGCTCCTCTGGGTTGGGAGAAACCACCGTGGGGAAGTTGCCGTCGTTGACATCCTGTTCCTCTACGTGATATACGTTCTTGAAGCCCATCTTGGCCAGGAAAGGATACACCGTGCGGCTGCCGCAGCCGTGAAGCGGGGTGTAAACTATCTTCATATCGCTGTGGCGCGCAACAGCTTCGGGAGAGAGCATCAGGGTATATATCGAATCCAGGAACGCCTTGTCCACGTCGGCTCCGATAAACTCCGGCTTGAGGTTGGGATCGTCGTTGAACATCACCTGCGAAGGGTCGGTAATCTTGCCCACCTCGGCGATAATATTCTTGTCGTGCGGCTCCACTATCTGGGCGCCGTCTTCCCAGAACACCTTGTAGCCGTTGTACTGCTTGGGATTGTGGGATGCCGTGATCATAATTCCGGCGTTGCAGTGCAGATGGCGGATAGTGAAACTCAGCTGTGGTGTGGGACGGATATCGTCGTACATAAACACCCTGATGCCGTTGCGAAGCAGCACTCCCGCAGTGATATCGGCAAAATAGCGGGAATTGTTGCGGGAGTCAAAGGATATAGCCACCGATTTGGGCTTGTCGCCGCAAACCTGTTTAAGATAGTTTGCAAGTCCCTGGGT
>CACYEB010000054.1 GCA_902773305.1 uncultured Bacteroidia bacterium | reverse complement strand
CGGCCCTACACACAACGGTGGCAAGCACAAAGCAGGCAGCATCATCAGCGCTCCTGAGAACGAGAACGTAGAAATCGCTATCGGTTCCGACGAGACCATCAATATGAAACGTGGTGCCGACAATGCTGAGATTAAAGCTTGGGATGCGTGGTTTGCAGGTACTATCGATGAACTTGCAGTTTACAGCGCTCCTCTGACCGCCGGCCAGGTTAAGAAGCTCTACAACGCTCAGAAATAATAATTCCCTTCAGGCAGGCGGCGGCTGACCCTGCCGCCTGTCACCAATATATCACGACAATGAGAACAATCGCCGCCCTGGCCCTTGCCACCATAATGCTCTTTGCCTGCGAAAGGCAGAATCCCAATCCGCACGAAGAAGAGTTGGCAGAGGCTATCCTAGGCTTCCCCGTAAGCCAGAAGACCATAGACCGTATAACCAATATGCCGGCCTTCCCGCAGCCCTATAAGATGCTGGACTGGAAGCAGAAAGCCATTGATTATGACAACTATGTGTTTGACTGGGATGCCAGTGACGATGTCCGCCCGCTGGTATGGCTCGACAAGAGCACAAGGAATGGCAGCCAGGAAGCTTTCGGCCTCAAGACCACCGTTGGCGACAAGCGCTCCGGTCCTGACCACGAAGCCATCAACACAATGGCGGCTGTAATGGGTGCAGGCCTGGTGGGAATTGACAAGGTCAATGGCGACGGACACAACTATCCCAAGATGTTGCAGAAGTATTTTGCCAGGGACGAAAGGTGGAACATTATGCTCAACAATACTGCCGGATCGGCTACGGACTGGTGGTATAATGTGCTTCCCAACCTGCTTTACTGGGGTGTCTGCGACGTGTTTCCCAACGTGGCGGGAGCCGACGAACTTCAGAGGAGCATTGCCGACCAGTTTGCCAAAGCCGACGAAACACTTGGTGACAACTACGGCTTCAGTTTCTTCAATTACTACTCGATGCACGGCTTCAGCACCAATATTCCTCATCAGGAAGATGCCGCCGCCGGTCACGCATATGTGTTGCTTCAGGCTTGGAAAAAGTTTGGAGACCAGCACTATATGGACCGTGCCATCAATGCGATGAATGTCCTCAATTCCTTGCAGCAGAGCCGTTTCTACGAGATACTGATGCCCTTCGGCGCCTATTGTGCCGCCTGGCTGAACACCTATAAGGACACCGGTTACGACCTTGGCAAAATAATCAGCTGGTCATTTGACGGTTCGCGGGGCCGCTGGGGCTGGGGCGTGATTTGCGAGCGCTGGGGCGACTATGATGTCTATGGACTCCAGGGCAGTATAACCGACGGCGGAGGCTATGCTTTCCAGATGAACTGCTACGAGATGGCCTGGCCGCTGGTGCCTATGGTAAAGTACGCTCCCGAGTATGCCACAGCGATTGGCAAATGGATGTTGAACAATGCCAATGCGTCGCGACTGTTTTTCCCTTTGGAAATAGACGACGCACACCAGGCTTGTCCCGAACTTAAAAACATCACCGACAATATAATAGGCTACGAAGGCCTTCGTAAGACCGACCGCTATGGCAAGGTGGCTGCCATACCGGTTGCAGAGGGAGACGGCCCCTCCTGGAGTGCCGGCAACCCTGCCAGCACGATGTTCAGCCTTTACAGCACGTCGCCTGTCGGGATATTCGGTTCCATCATCTCCACAACAGACGTAGAGTACATACTCTCCCTTGACTGCAACGCCACCGACTTCTACGCCGACCGTCGCTATCCGTGCCACCTCCTCTACAACCCGTATGAAGAAGAGAAAGCTGTGACCTACAGCTGTGCCGGCACCTGCGACCTTTTTGATGCGGTTGGCTGCGATTTCGTAAAGAAAAATGCCAGTGGGACTATGAGCGTCACCATTCCCGCCGGCGGATCTGTCCTGCTGTACGAATTGCCCGTGGGTACGACACTGTACTACATAGGTACCCGTATCGGCACCAAGGATGGCCTGATCCTTTCCAAATAGTTCCGGGGATTATTTCAGCCTTACCAATATCGGCAGGTGGTCGCTGTAGCCGCCGGAGAAAGTATTCCCGTCCCAGCTGCGGAAGGGTTTGCCGCCGCGCATCATAAAGTTGCGCTGGAAGATGTGTGCCCAGAACCGCTTGTCAAACTTGTCGATGGCAAGCCCTTTGGCATCGGGATAGCCTGCCGCGGCGGGAAGCAGGTTGCGGCTCACTATAATGTTGTCGAAAAGAATCCAGTTATGGTTGTGGATGCTGGTTCCCAGGCCCGCCTTGTACATCGCCCACATAGGGTTGAAATATTCGCCCTCCTGCACTTCGCCGATGCGCTCGCGGGCCCGCAGCAGTTCGCTGAGCGAAGCCTCGTCGGGAGTGTCGTTCATATCGCCCATCACCACCACCTTGATGCCGGGAAATTTCTTCCTCATTCCGGCGGCGTGGTCGCGCACAGTTTCGGCTCCGGCGCGGCGGAATCCCTGGGAGGCGTAAACGCCGCCGCGGCGTGAAAGCCAGTGACACACGTAGAAACAGAACATCTCACCTTCAAGCCTGCCCCACACCGCAAGGATGTCACGTCCTATGTATTCGCGGCCGCTTCTTAGCTGCAGTTTGACAGGTTCGCTGCCTGCCAGTTTAAAGCGGTCGGGGCGGAAGAAGAGGGCAACATCCACGCCGCGGGCATCCTTGCTGTCGTAGTGGACATAGCGGTAGCCTGCTGGCTGCATCCGCCGCTGGCTCAGGAGATCTTCAAGCACGGTGTCGTTTTCCACCTCGGATACCCCCACAATAGCGGGGTACCCGCCCGGCAGAGCGGCTACGGCGGCAAACACGTTGCTGAGGTTGTTCAGTTTAGTCTGATATTTGACGGTGTCCCAGCGCCTGTCACCCAGAGGGGTGAACTCTTCATCGTCTATCTGTGCGTTTTTGGTGGTGTCATAAAGGTTCTCCAGATTGTAGAACATTATGTTGAGACTGGCCGCCATTGAGATAATTATCGTAACTTTACGGCAAATTTATGAATAATATCTTATGTCTGAAATAAAGGATATCAATTTGTGGGAGTCGGG
>CACYEB010000053.1 GCA_902773305.1 uncultured Bacteroidia bacterium | reverse complement strand
CAGACCCACTCTCGCCTGGGTGGATATCTTCACCGATGATGAAACCGGCGAAATAGTCCCGATTATGCGGTACGAAGATGATGCCTGAAAGATTTTGTTGGGAGTGGAGTATATATAGAAAAATTCCGACAAATGATAGATACCATGTCTACACTCCAGGCCATCATAGACCAGACTCTCTCGGCCGATCTGACCCCCATCAGGGATTTCTTGTTTACCAACCCTTCCCAGCCCCTGTTGGCCACCGGCTCGGGCGGAGCGGAGACTGCAGGCGACTTTGCGGCACTCCTTTATGGGGCCCGTGGAGGAATAGCCGTCAGCGTGTCTCCTTACACCCTCAACTCCTATAGCGATGCGGCTCTTAAAACGGCCAAGCTCTTGCTGTTGAGCAAAGGCGGGCACAACAACGATATCCTGTTTGCCACCAAGAGAGCCCTGACTGTCAATCCTGCCGGCACAGCGGCTGTCAATTTTTCCGATTCCGACCGCAATGTGGCCCGTCAGGTTTTCCACAAGGCAGGTTCAGACAAGAGCTTCGTGGTTAAGATGAAGGGCGTTCACGACGGCTTCGTTTCCACCGGCTCGCCGCTGGCCTTCTTCTCTATCTTCACCAAGATCTTCCAGCCAGACGTGGATCTGGAGAAATACAAAAAGCTTCTGGAGAAACCGTATAACCTGTGTTTCAACAATGGGGACCCTCTCAAGGCGGCTGACCTGAAATCCGTTTCCAGTTACATCATACTGCACGGCAGCTGGGGCCGTCCTGTGGCTGACAATCTTGAAGGCAAGCTGGTGGAGTGCAGCATTGCCCCAGCGTGCGTCTACGACTACCGCAACTACTGCCACGGCAGGTTTATCTACACATCCAGCCATCTGGAGGATTCGGCCATAGTGATGCTGGTAACTCCCCGCGAAAGGGACATTGTGCGCCGCACCCGCGAGTTCCTTCCCCCGACGGCCAAGCTGGTCATCATAGAGACCGAACACGATGCGCCGGAGGCCTCATTCGACCTTTTGATACGGGCCACCGAATTTTACAGTGACCTCTGTGAAACCGTCGGAGCCAATCCGGAAAGCCCCAAAAATCCCGGCCGAATAGATAAGCGCAAGCCTATCTGGGTGCCGTTTATGGCCGAGCTCAAAAAGCAGGGGCCTCTCAATCTGTCAAAGAGGAATTTGATATCCTGAAACGAAGTATTCCCTTTTGTCCCTATTTTGCCTCTTCAAGGCACTTCTGGTAATAGTCGCTGTCGCCGCTGAACACAAGGGAGGAGGCGGGTTCGTGGTACTCGACGCCATAATGCGAGTCGAGATAGTTGGCGATGCGCTTGAATACCCATAAACGTTTTGTGATTTTTTCGTCGTGTGTACCCCAATCGTAGGGACCACAATAGTCTTGATAGCCGACAATCAGATCATCGGAGTCATCGTCAATCTTCAGCTCTCTTGCTTCGTATGTGATCTCGCCCTCACTTCCTCCGTTATTGCAGTCATCGTACTCGCCAGTTCTTATATCTATCCCTATGTCGCTGATGTCCAGCGATTCTTCGCCGGTCTCTTCTAATTCCTCCTTCAGGAAACTCTTGATGGCACTGATGATACCCTCCTTTATAGGAGCGTTGAATTCCGTGATCATCTTGCTCTTTTCACTCTTGAGCTCATCAATCTGCTTGTTAAGCTGCTCTTCCAGGGTCTCGATTTTAGTCTGGATGTCAAGCAATTGCTCGTACTTTTGCTTTAATGTAGCCATAGTTATAGTCGTAATAATGATATTCTCAAAAATAATAAATAAATCCAGACCTAGGCTATCGCCTCTTCAAGGCGAACGTAGGCTTGGAAATCGTCGTGGGAGATAGCGTCATAGACGGCGTCGTCGTCTACCAGGTCCCACCAGGCGCGGGTTTCGTTGTTGTACACTTGGGTGAGGGGTTCGCCGTTGAGGATGCGCTCAAGATTGTGCATAGATTATATTTTTTAATAATGTTAATATTAACAGGTGATGGTCCACCGCGGCTGGTTCCGCAGCTCGGTTGGCGTCACCGGACTCGCAGTCCGGCTACTCTACGACTGAAAGGCACCTTTACCGATCAGAAGCTATATTATGTTATACGGGTG
>CACYEB010000052.1 GCA_902773305.1 uncultured Bacteroidia bacterium | reverse complement strand
TGCATAAGCCCCTTGGCTTCTTTGTACTCGGCATCCACATAATACTGGCTCTCCTGATACATAAGCGAAGCCAGCAGCAGCCAGTCGATACCGGTTTTGGCCGAATACTGCTTGATGATGTCGTCAAAGGGTGATACCGCGCCCGTCTCCGGGTTGATGCGGGGCCTGCTGTAGGTACGCCACTGGCGGGCCACGGTGCGTTTGTACAGGCGGCTTCCCTTGAAGTCGTCTATCCACACGTTTATCATTGTGAGCAGGTTCGCGTCAGATGAAGAGGTCACCCAGTGTATATTGTTGCGTATGTGGTGCGAGACATAGTAGTTGCCTTCGGCTTCTTCTGCAATATTCGTATCGGGGTGATCCATCACCAGTATGTCTATCTTTTCTTCGCCCAGGGTATCCAGAAAAGAGAGGGGGCAGTTCCCGGGAATAATCTCCACGGCGGCATCCGCATAGTCGCCGAAGTAGCGGAGCATCTCGCCGCTCAAGCCGGCGTTCCGGCTTTCACGTCCGTCCTGCAGGCTCCCGAGGGCAATCGCACAGCGGAGGGTGTCCTTGCCCAGACGGTAGTGGTCGGATGTGTCAGCCACATTGCTCAAAGGCTGCATACCGGCCAGCGCGACCAGCATCAGCGACAGCAAAATACAGCCTGCCAGATGCCTTGCGTAGCTATTCGACATAGAAGGGCCAGTAGATTCCAAACTTAAGGCAGCGGGTCGGCCTGATGTAATTGTAAGCAGAGAAATAGTCGCCGCGCGTGAGACTGTGCAGCACGTTGCAATACTTGACATACAGGCACGCACGCTTCCACTGGATGTTGACAAAGGCGTCAACGTAGGGATTCCTGCCCCACTGCTTTATATTCTGGTTGTAGAATACCCCCAGGTCAGGTTCGTAGGCTGGCAGGTAATATTTGGAGTACATTATGCCGTTGGCACCTATCTGCATCTCCATTACGTTTTTGACCACCGGGAACTGGAAGTAGTAACGCAGGTTGAGCGTAAGTTTCGGCAGCGGCAGCACTTGCTGATTGCCCGAAACCTGATAGAGTACGCGGTTGTCCATATGGAAGGGGCCCAGCTTCAGGTTTTCGGTAACATAGGCAGAGAGTACCTGCACGGGATCCTGCGACTGCGTTATTTCGGCATTCTCGTCGTAGTAGAGCATATTGGTCATCAGGGCGTATCCCACAAAAGCCGTCAGATTAAGCCTGGGGATGGAGAGCGAACCGGTGATACGGCTCTCCGTGGTCCTCGAGAGGTCTTTGTCCCAGACGTGATGGTTGAAGTAGACATTTTTCTGGAACGGGTGAGGCGTCTTGAGCGCACTCTCTATATGCCCGGTAATATGGATTCCGTCCCGGATCGGGTAGAAAGAGAGTTTGATGTTGCCCTGAAGGTTAAAGTCACCGGCATAGTAACCGGTCGTATTCAATTTGCCGGAGGCGTCCCAGGCAAAGTATTTCTTGAGCATACCTTCCACTCCGCCGTAAACGTATGTATTGAACTGGTTTGCAATACTGCCTCCGGTAACGAAGTCGGACGGGTCAAAGCAGTAGAGCCGCAGCATCTGGACGCCCAGGCCGGCGTGTATCTTGGAAACGATGGCATCGGGGGCAAACGGCTGGAGTGACATAAACACCTTATTCTCCAGCCTGCGTACGGCCAGCGAGTCGTGGCTGGCGTTTTTGAATATATTGAACTGGTCGCGGTAGAACGTACGGCCGTATGTGTCAGTCTCCCCTATCTCGTCGGTATATAACTTGGTGTATCTGGAGAGTTCGAAACTGTGGCCAAGATAAACCACAGTCCCCTGCCCGACCTCCAGGGAGTCCCGGTTCTTGCGGAAGAAGTTCATAGGAACGGCCAGGGAATGTGTCAGGAAAAGTGTCCTGCGACGGAGGGTGGTCGAGGCGCTTTTAAGGTTGACCTCTATCGCCTTGCCGTCTACAATGGTGTCACATACCCAGAATGGGTCGATGATACCGCCGTTTTCGGTACGGTTGACATTCTGCCCCAGGTATCCGAAGTGCATTTCATATCTCTTGCCCAGATAGTTGCTGCCTATTGAGAAGGTGCGGTCGTCGGTACGCTCGTTTATCAGCATACCGGTGCTGCCGTAGCGCTGGTATGCCAGTGACAGGTTCAGCCCGGGGGTGATGTTCTGGGAAGAGAGCAGATTGATGTCAGACTCTTCACGGGTGGTCTCGGCAAATGGGTTGCCCCAGAACGAGAGCACGGTATATGGCGACTTGGTGTTGTACATCGGCATCGACTCGGGGTCGTACGAGTACATCATATACGGCGTGAAAAAGGGAGCTATATCGTAGTCGCGACGGTTGAAATAATTGGTCTGCATAGAGGCCGAGCCGGCGGTGCCCAGATATATCGCATCTGCATCGTTCTTGTAGATGGGAAGGTCATAAAAATGATAGTTGCTGGTGGTATCTATCTTTTCAAGCCTGATCCTGTTGGTACCCTGGTCGTGCGTCCACCGTAAACTGCGCTCGTAATAAAGCGAGTCGGGTATCACGAATGTCTCCAGGATGCGCGGGGTATTCTCTATCACGCTGTCACGGTAGGCTTTTTTGATGGCCCTGCGTATCTTGCGGAACTCTTGTTTGCCCGGAAGGTTATTCACAATGGAGTCGTTATACTCGGCCATCAGGGTATCGTAGTCTGCCAGTGTCACGGTATCGATATGGCTCCAGAAGTACCTTGAAAGAGTATCCAACTGTTCCCTCAGCGCGTATGTGGCCACGGTGTCCATCAAGGGCAGACTGTCCGGTCCCATCAATATGGCGCCCAGGGAATCTACCTTATAGATCACCGTGTCGGAGATAATCTCCAGCGGAGCGCGCTCCGTACGGGAGAAGCGCGGCCTACGGCCCTCGGCGGCAAATACTGTCGCGAGCAGCACGGCGGTTATCAGCAGGACTTTCCTCATTATCTTACAAAGATATCAATTTTTAGTTAACTTTGTTGTATGAAACGGATTAGTTTGGTCTTTACGCTGGTTCTGGCCTGCTTTTTCTTTCCGGCAGGCATCAAGGCACAGAGCCTCGAAGCAGTATTTTCTTCGCTCCCGTCGGTAAGGAAGGTAGAGGTCCTGGACAAAGGGGCTTTCGAGGGCAAGTACCTGCTGTGGTTCGAACAGCCTGTAAGTTACAAGGATGCTTCCAGGGGAACATTCCTTCAGCGGGTGTTTGTGGGCGATGTCTGCCGCGACTCCTCTACGGTGTTTGTCACGGAGGGTTACGGAGCTTCGTATGCCGCGATGCCCCGCTACCGCGACGAACTATCGAGAATCTTCAATCTGAACAATGTCGTGGTTGAGCACCGTTATTTTGCGCCTTCCGCTCCCGAAGAATTGGATTGGAAGTGGCTTACGGCAGAAAACGAGGCCCGGGACCTGCACCGCGTCATCTCTGAACTGAAACAGGTTTATCAGGCACGATGGATTGCCACGGGCATCAGCAAGGGCGGACAGAATTCGGTTATTTTCAGGGCGTTCTATCCCGATGACGTAGATATTACCGTGGCCTATGTAGGACCTTTCTGCCGCGGCGTAGAAGACGGCAGGCACGAACCTTTCATCGCCTCCAACGGCTCTTGCGAAGAAGACCGGCAGGCTGTCCGCGATTTCCAGACGGAATGGCTCTGCCGACGCAAGTCCATCCTTCCCAAACTGGATTCCCTTTGCCGGGCAAACGGCTATGAATTCCGCATCCCTATGGACGAGGTATACGATATGTGTGCGCTGGAATTCTCGTTTGCATTCTGGCAGTGGGGTATCCCGGTCGAAAGAATCCCGTCCAAGAGCGCCCCTGACAACGAGTTCCTTAATTTTATGAACGAGGTAAGCGGCCCCGACTATTGGCAGATAGAAAATCCGCACGCCCCTTTCTTTGTAATGGCGGCCAAGGAACTTGGATATTACGGATACGACGTAAAGCCGTTCAAGGGACTGCTCACAATAAAGAGTGCAAAAGGATATCTGCATAAGATATTTCTGCCGGACGATGCCCGGAAGATAAAATTCGACCGGAGACTCTCCCGCAAACTGGATCGTTTCATACGTCACAACAAGTGTAACATCGTGTACATCTACGGTGAATATGATCCCTGGAGTGCGGTCCGCGCAGGAGACCGTCACGAGGGGCAAAACCATATCTTTATCCAGCCCGGCGGCAGTCATCGTGCCCGCATCTCCACCTTCGACGACGAGACCCAGGAGAAAATAAAAGGGATTATCTCAGACTGGCTCTACCGGTAATATCTGTATCCGCCCGTAGACTCATCTTGTGGCCCAAATCCGGCCGTTTTTCGGCAAAACAGTGCCACATGATGATCGTGGAGCCGCCGGCAGTCATCTTGTGGCCACACGTCGGGAGTTGAGCCAGGATACTCCGCCCGTTAAACATCTGGGAGCCTCAAGCCCCCTTCCAGGGAAGGGGGTGCGGGGGTTGGGTAAGATATGGGCGGCGGCTCTGCCGCCGGCTTCAAGCCCCGGCATAAAAAAAGCCTCCGGCTTTTTTACCGGAGGCTTGAAGTCGGCGGCTACCTACTCTCCCACATGGTGTCGCAGTACCATCGGCGCAAGCGAGCTTAACTTCTCTGTTCGGGATGGGTAG
>CACYEB010000051.1 GCA_902773305.1 uncultured Bacteroidia bacterium | reverse complement strand
CTTGGCTCAAGATTACCATCAGCATTACCTGTTAAGGCTTCCTTGAATTTACGGCATTCTACATCTCTCTTTTCAGAGAGCGCACTCAATTGACGGGAACAAGCCCGTCGTCTAAGTCCCTCGTGTCTACCATTCCACCACCAGGGCTGGGTGTGGGGACAAAGGTAAAACATTTCACGGGAATTATCAATCGCCGTCGGGCGATAGCGGAAGCCGTGCCGGGAAGGGCCGTGCGTTAGCAAGGCTGTAGCGAGGGGGCTGGGTGTGGGTGCAAAGGTAATAAAAACGAGTTATATTTGCACGGATGAAGCGGATTTGTAAGTTCATATCGGATTATATGGGGTTTCTGGTGCTGCTTTGTGCGGTGGCGGCGCTGGTATTTCCTGAGGCCCTGGGTCACCTGAAGCCATCTCTGATAAACCCGATGCTTGGGGTGATAATGTTCGGTATGGGCCTCACGCTGAAAGGTGAAGATTTCCGCGTCGTGTTCAGCCGACCTAAAGATGTGATAATCGGTTGCGTGGCGCAGTTCACGGTGATGCCGCTGCTGGCGTTTGCCCTTTCGCGGCTGTTTGCCCTTGACGAGGCGCTTATGGTAGGGGTGATTCTGGTGGGCTGCTGTCCCGGCGGCACTGCTTCCAATGTGATTACTTATCTTGCCAAGGGCGATTTGGCGCTGTCGGTGGGGATGACGGCCGTTTCTACGCTGCTGGCCCCTCTGCTGACGCCGCTGCTGGTGCTTCTGTTCGCCGGCCGTGCGGTGGATGTAAATGTCGTAGGGATGCTGCTCAGCATACTCTGGGTGGTGATTCTCCCAATCGCGCTGGGATTGCTGGCAAGGCGTCTGTGGCCTTCGGTAACGCAGCATGCTGCGGACTATCTGCCTGCCATATCTTCCCTGGCTATCTGTGTGATAGTGATGATAGTGATTTCCGCCAATGCCGGCAGGCTGCTCTCCGGCGGCGCGGTGGTCGTGGCGGTGGTGGTGCTCCACAATGTCTGCGGCCTGACCCTCGGCTATCTGGCGGGGTGGATGCTGGGCCTCGATAAAGCCAAGCGCCGCGCCATCAGCATTGAAGTGGGGATGCAGAACAGCGGACTGGCGACATCTCTGGCCGCCATCCATTTCGCGGCCCTGCCGATGGCCGCCATCCCGGGCGCCATTTTCAGCGTGTGGCACAATATCAGCGGCGCAGTTCTGGCGCGCATATATTCCCGGAAGTAGAAGGATGCGGAATTATTCGTATCTTTATGCAATCGAACCGAAAGAATTGATATGCGTAAAGATCTTGAACTGTGCCCCAACGAGGTAGTGGCGTGGCTGAAAAAGTCGCCCCGTCATTTTACCAAAGAAGACATTATCAGTTTTGTGAAGGAAAAGGAAATCCAAATGGTGGATTTTATGTACCCGGCCGAGGACGGCAGGGTCAAGACCTTGAACTTTTCCATTAACAGCCTGGAATATCTGGAGACTATCCTCTCGGAGGGGGAGCGGGTGGACGGCTCCAGCCTGTTCCCCTCGTTCGTAGAGGCGGGCCGCAGCGACCTGTATGTGATACCGCGCTATAGCACCGCTTTTGTGGATCCGTTCTGCGATATTCCCACGCTGTGCTTTATGTGCAGTTTCTTTGACGGCGAGGCGAATCCTTTCGAGTGTTCTCCTTTTGCTACCCTGACGAGGGCGGCAGAGGCTTTCCGCCGGAGCACGGGTCTGGAGTTTGAAGCGATGGGCGAGTTGGAATATTATGTGATAACCGAGGCCGAAGGTCTTTTTCCGGCCGGCGACCAGCGGGGTTATCACGAGAGCGAACCCTTTGCAAAACTCAATGATTTCCGCCGCGAATGTATGCACCACGTGGCCAAAACCGGCGGACAGATCAAATACGGCCACAGCGAGGTGGGCAATTTTACCCTTGACGGCAAGATATACGAGCAGAACGAGATAGAGTTCCTGCCAAATCCTCTGGATACCGCCGCCGACCAGTTGCTGCTGGCCAAGTGGGTCATCCGCAACCTGGCCTACAAGCGTGGCCTGGATGTTTCTTTCGCCCCCAAGATTACAGTGGGCAAGGCGGGCAGCGGTATGCATATCCATATGCGCCTGATGAAGGATGGCCGCAATGTGACGCTTGGCGCCGACGGCAAACTCTCTGACTATGCCCTCAGGGCGATTGCCGGCCTTATGAAGATGGCTCCCAGCATCACCGCCTTCGGCAACAAGAATCCCACGTCATATTTCCGCCTGGTGCCGCACCAGGAGGCGCCGACCAACGTGTGCTGGGGCGACTGTAACCGCAGTGCGCTGGTACGGGTGCCCCTGGGCTGGTCCACCGGCCGCGATATGTGCCATCTGGCCAACCCTGCGGTGCCTTCGTCAAAACGGGACACCACCCATAAGCAGACCTTCGAGATGCGCAGTCCCGACTGTTCGGCCGATATCTATCAGCTGATGGCCGGCCTCTGCGTGGCGGCCCGCATAGGCCTGGAGATGCGCGAAGAAGAGGCGCTGGCTATTGCCCGCGACAAATATGTGGACATAGACATCCACAAGGCAGAGAATGCGGGCCGTCTGGAGACGCTGGACTACTTGCCCGCATCGTGCCGCAAGTCGGCCGATTGTCTGGAGAAGGTGCGCGCGATATATGAGGCAAAAGGCGTTTTCCCGCCGCGTATGATAGACGGCATCATAAAGGCCTTACGCTCTTATGGCGACGATGACCTGCGCCAAAGGCTGGCGGTCGATCCGACCCTGATGCAGGCCCTTGTGAGAGAGTATTTTTACTGCGGGTAAGACTATTCCTTAACGGGCGGCATTGCGCCGTGGCAGCCGCAGACCCAGGTGGATACGTCCACGGCAATCCGGTGAGCTTCGGGGACGCTCTTCCCGCTCAGGATGGAGCGGACAAAGGCTCCGCCAAAGGAGTCGCCGGCGCCGACGGTGTCCACGACTTCGCTGTCGGGAGTGTTGAGGAATGACATTCCGCCATCATAGTAGATGTAGCTGCCGTTTATGCCGCAGGTCAGGATAACCATCTGCAGGCCGAAGTCTTTGCGCAGGTGGCCGCACACAACCCCTTGCTCCAGCCCGGCATAGCCCAGCATACCGGCCACTGTCACCAGTTCTTCGTCGTTGATTTTGAGTATGTCGCACAGGTGCAGGGAGTCGCGGATGATGTCCTCGCTGTAGAAGTGCTGCCTGAGGTTGATGTCGAACACCTTGAGGCACTCCCCGGGTACGGTCTTCAGGAACCTTCGGATGGTCTCCCTCGAGACGGGGCTGCGCTGTGCCAGCGAACCGAAGCATACGGCACGGCAGCGGGCTGCGATGGCCTCCAGCTCGTCGGTCCAGGGGATGTTGTCCCAGGCCACTCCTTCCATAATTTCGTACTGGGGGATGCCGCGGCCGCTCAGGGTCACCTGTACGGTGCCGGTGGGGAAATCTACCTCGGCCAGGTTGTAACAGAGGCCGTGCTCTTTGAAAGAAGCCACAATCTCTTCGCCCAGTGCGTCCTTGCCTATTGCGCTCACGGCTATCCCCTCGAGGCCGTCTCCGCAGGCGTGATATGCAAAATTGGCCGGCGCTCCGCCAAGTTGCTTGCCCGAGGGGAGCATATCCCACAGGGCTTCTCCGATACCTGCTACATAGTGTTTCATATCCTGACTTTTAAGAAGATTGCTCAGATACCCGTCCACCACTTCGGGAAAATGCTCCTGCTCCAGCAGGTGGATCTTGGCCGCCACATCCATGGCCGTGTCGCAAGGGAGCACATCGCATTTGGCCTGGAACAGCGTTTTGCCGTGATCGTACTGCTCGTCTACGAGATGTATGGTGATGCCGCTCTCCTGTTCGCCTGCCGCAACCACAGCCTCGTGGACGTGCATTCCGTGCATCCCGCGTCCGCCGTATTTGGGCAGCAGGGCGGGGTGGATGTTGATGATGCGGCCGCTGTAGGTGCGGACGATCTCCTCCGGCACCATCATCAGGAAGCCTGCCAGGATGAGTGCCCAGGCGTCATATTTTAGAAGCATTCCTGCCACCCGTCCGCTCTCCAGGTCGGCCTTGCAGAAAACCTCTGTGGGGACGCCCAGGCGCGCTGCCCGCTGCAGCACGAAAGCGTCGGGGCGGTTGCAGAAGACCGCCGCGATATTGAAGTCCTTGGAATTGGCAAAGTATTTGATAAGGTTTTCGGCGTTTGTGCCGCTGCCGGAGGCAAAGATGACCAGGTTTTTCATAACAGCCACAAAGTTAGCAAAAGGCACGGATTTGTTAAAACGGAAATATTGATTATCTTTGCAGCCTGTCAATAGATACAAAACAAACTACAAATAACTATTTATTAACAAATTAACTATCAAAATGGAAGATATAGCTTCAAAAGTAACCGCCATCATAGTTGACAAACTTGGTGTGGACGAAAGTGAAGTCCGTCCCGATGCAAGCCTCACCAACGACCTTGGCGCTGACTCGCTTGACACTGTCGAGCTGATTATGGAGTTTGAGAACCAGTTTGGTCTCGCTATCCCCGACAATATTGCAGAGAAGATTTCCACTGTTGGAGACGCTATCAAGTACATTGAAGACAACGTACAGTAAGATATGCAATTAAGGAGAGTCGTCGTAACCGGTATCGGTACGATAAATCCGATAGGTAATAATGTCCCCGCTTTTTTCAAGTCCCTCGACGAAGGAAAAAGCGGGGCATCTCCTATTACCTGTTTTGACTGCTCCCTTTTCAAAACGCAGTTTGCCTGTCAGGTCCTGGACTTTGATATGACTGCGTACGGCTTCTCGAAAAAAGATGCCAACAAAAACGACCGGTACTCGCAAATGGCCCTGGTTGCGGCCAGGGAAGCTGTCCTGGACAGTGGAATGGATCTCGAGTCGGTCAACAAAGACCGTATCGGCGTGTTGGTGACATCCGGCGTCGGCGGACTTGAAACATTCGTGGGGGAGATAGAAAAGAACGACCCGGCCCAGCCGCCGAGATACAGCCCCTACCTTATTCCGAAACTCATAACCGACATAGCTGCCGGACATATCTCCATCCAGTATGGATTCCGCGGGCCCAATTTCGGCCTGACGGCCGCCTGCTCTTCCAGTGCGATGTCCATAGCTGTCGGTGCACAATTCATACAGTTGGGCAAGGCCGATGCGATGCTGGTGGGCGGCTCCGAGACAGCGGTACTGCCCGTCGGCGTGGGCGGCTTCAACGCAATGCACGCCCTCTCTACCAGAAACGACGACCCCGCGGCCGCGTCGCGTCCGTTCGACAGGGACCGCGACGGATTCGTGCTGGGCGAAGGCGCTGGAGTGCTGATGCTTGAGGACTATGAAAAAGCCGTCGCCCGCGGCGCAAGAATCTATGCCGAGGTGGCCGGCTATGGCTTGAGTGCCGACGCCTACCATTTCACCGCCCCGGATCCCGAAGGACGCGGAGCGGCGCAAGCCATGCGCCTGGCGATGGAAGATGCCCGCATATCACCCGCCGAGGTCGATTACATCAATACCCACGGAACATCTACCCACCACGGGGATATAGCAGAGACCAAGGCTATCAGGGAGGTATTCGGCAAGTATGCCTCCGTCCCCTCCGTCACTTCGACAAAATCTATGACGGGGCACCTTCTGGGTGCCGCCGCCGCCATCGAGGCCATCGCCTGCATACATTCTCTATGCGACGGCCTGATACCTCCCACAATCAACTTCTGCGAGGAGGATCCCGATATAGACTACAATCTCCACTTTGTGTTCAACAAGGCGGAGAGCCGCCGGGTGAATGTCGCTATAAGCAACAGCTTCGGTTTCGGCGGCCACAATGCCTGCCTCGTCTTCAAGAGGGTTTAGGACTAGAATTCCCTGATTTTGGAAGGATAGACGCCGGCAGCGATGAGGGCGTTGATTTTCTCTACGGTGAAGGGGCGGTCTTCCTTATAAGTTACGCCGAACCACTTGGCGTCGCAGTCGAGTACCTTGACAGTGGCTTCGCCGCGGGTAATGAGTTTGTCCACGATGTAGGGGATGAAGAACTCTGCCTTCAGGTTGCCGCTCGCCAGCGCTCCGTCCAGGAACTCCTTGAATACCTCTTCACTGTAGCCGAAATACTCGGGGGTGAAGCCCCAGAAGTTCATCGATACGGGGCAGGTGGGATCCAACTCGACATCTTTGTCACCTTCCGTAAAGACAACCCTGTCGCCTTTGCGGGAGATGGCGGTGCGCTCCGTAACGGAGGTCAGCAGGCCGTCCTTGTCTGTGGCGCAAACGCCGCGGGAAACGCTGCCGAAATCAGAAAGGGTGTTCTCCAGACGGTAGCCTATCATAGAATACCGGCCCTTGGTCCCCTCTATGCTGCGCAGGTAGTCCGCCATAGTCTGATAGCTCTCCTTGCCATAGAAGTCATCGGCATTGATTACGGCGAAAGGCTCGTGGATCACGTCTTTTGCCATCATCACGGCGTGGTTGGTGCCCCAGGGCTTTACACGGCCTTCGGGAACGGAATAACCTTCGGGGAGATAATCCAGCTCCTGATATACGAATTCGAACTGGACGTCACCGCCGAACTTCTTTGCCTGGAAATGCTCTTTGAACGGCTCCGCGAAAGAGTGGCGGATCACAAAGACGATTTTGCCGAATCCTGCGCGGATGGCGTCGTAAATGGAATAGTCGATAATGGCTTCGCCGTTGGGGCCGAGCCCGTCCATCTGCTTGAGGCTGCCGTAGCGCGAACCCATACCGGCTGCGAGAATTAAAAGTGTAGGTTTCATATTGCAAAGATAAATTATTTGATTGTATCTGAAACAATGGTGCGGATGCATCCGAGCAGGGCACGGTGGGAGAGGATATCCTCTGCTGCGATGCCCATCCGGTAGCGCCAGGCGGCGGTTTGGTCGAATGGCGGATTTACGATTTCCCGCTCCGGAGAAAGACCCTGGCTCAGGGTTGTCACAGCCAGCAAGTCTTCAAAGATCAGGGGTTCGTTTCCGGAGTCCCCGTCCAGTTTGCTGCGGACATAGGCCTCTGCGACCCAGGGTTGGGGGGCTGCCGGCGCATCTCCAGTAAAACCTAGCCGGGAATAGAGCCCGTCGCGCTGTCCGGCAGGGGCCGTGGCCCAGACGTAACGGAAAGAGGCCGGGTGAGTCGCGTTGCTGAAGATCAGCTCTACCCCCTTCTGACGGGCGTAAGAGCGGACGCTGTCCATCTGCCGGTGGAGCAGGTACTGCACATAACAGTGGAAACGGATATCGTCGGAATATTCTTTTATGAAGTTGCTGTCTTCCAAAAGCCGCGTATAGTCCGGCTCTGACCAGTACCGGTTGTTGTCGGTGCCGTATTTGTGACGCAGGGTGCAGAAAACCGAATAGTGCTCGAGCCACTCCCTGCTCTCTTTCCAGAAATCGTGATAGCCCTCGCTGCTCAGGACACTGTCGCCGTCTTGCAGATACAACTCGCGCAGGATGTGCATCTTGATGTTGAAGGCCTTGGAGTAGTTGACTTGAGGCAGGGCATCCAGCTCT
>CACYEB010000050.1 GCA_902773305.1 uncultured Bacteroidia bacterium | reverse complement strand
GGGCGAGTTTGCCTACGGCAAGTTCCTGCTTGGAGGCAAGGCCGCCTTTGCCACCTTGGAGTGGTACCGTGAACTGCGCGCCTGGCGCCTCTCCCAGGCCAAATACAAGCCCGACTCCGCCGGGGAAAAGGTGCTGGAGCAGATGGCAGCCGACGGCGACATCACCGTAAAGAAAGTCAGGGAACTGCTGGGAATAAACAAGTCCAAGGCGGATGCCCTGCTGATGAAACTGCAAATGGCCTGCCGGGTGGTTACGGGCGATATCCAACGTGTCTATCGCGGCCCGTATCTCGAATACAAAGGGTGGCAGACGGCCACCTTCTGCACCCCCGAGGCCCTCTTTGACACCTCGGGCATAGAAGAGATGCTCCACCTGGAGCATAAACCTTCCCGCAGTCTGGAAACAGGGCACAGCCCTCGGGAATCCTACAGGCGTCTCTCGGATCATATCCGCACCATAGTGCCGGACATCACCGACCGTCAACTGAACAATTTGTTGGGATAGACCGGCTATATCGCCTCCACGTCAGAGGCGCGCATCCAGCCCTGACGGCCATCGGAAATCTCTACCTTGCTCCACTCGCCCAATTCGTCCAGAATGCGGACCTTGGTACCTTCGTGAAGGATAAAGAGCGACTTGCCGTCCTCGCCCGGAGAACTTTTCACGGAGGATACCGGAATCATGACAATGGCGGAATCCTTGCTCAAGACGTCACCCCTCTCGCTCACAGAGAAAATGAAAGATGACACAGCCGCGACGAAGAGGATGCAGGCCAGCACAAAGGCCAGGGTACGCATACCCCGCGAGCCCAGGAACCTGAAGCCAAGCAGACACAGCGCCGCCAACAGCATCAGCGAAAGGCTGACCCACGCCCAGGCATTGCTGGAGAGCAGATACTTGATGTCACGGACCCACTTGATGAGGATAAACTCCGGCACCACTTCTATGCGGTCGAGTACCGATTCGCGGGCTATGCCAAGATTATATTTGGCATCGGCATTTGAAGGATTCAGTTTCAGCGTCCTTTCCCAATATAGAATGGACTCTCCCAGCTGCCCTGTCTTGTAATAGGCATTGGCAATATTGTAGCACAGACGGTCGGAAGTCTGCCCGAAACTCTCTATCTGCAAATACTTTTGCAGAGCCTCTTCCCAATTGCCCGCAGCATAATCGTTCGCCGCATCTTCCCAAAGAGGCTCGTCGGCCGCAAATGCGCCAAACGAGGCCATTACAAGCGCAACTGCCACGGCCACGACTTTCTTTGCGGCCCGGGCACCGCGCTTTACTCCCGATTCTATGGCTGTGATGGTTTCCAGGGCCTCCTTGTACTGGTCTTCCATCTGTTCGGGAGTGTAGTCGGGCGCATACCGCGCCGCTTCGCAAGTAGATATGATGTTCATAAGACGATCTATTACAGGCTGCTGCACCCCGCGCCGGGCAAGTGCGTCGCAGATATTGTCCTTGCTCAGGTCCGACACCGGCATAGTGAGCTTGTCACCGATATAGCCCATAACAGCCTTGTGCAACTCTTCGTAATATGCGCCCACAAGTCCCTGTCTGAGATACTCCTTGCTGCGGCGCAACCGCTCTGTAGCCATACGGTTGGCGCGGCGGTTGCGGGTGCCGGCAACGTCGGCACGGCGCTCACGGACCTTGCCGAACACTGCGCAGAGTATAAAGAACAGCGCCACAATCGCAGCCAGAATAGCGTAGAAAGGCCACGAAGTGACAAAGAAACTGCCCGCCTTTTCCAGATTCGGATTGCCGGTCGCGATGTATCGGATGTCGCTGCCGATGTCCTTGACTCCCTGCCGTACACCGCCGGCCACGCCCGGTGCCGCCGCCGGCGTGTCCATTCCGTCAGATGATACCTTAATGGTGACGGCAGGCGCCTCTGCAGTCACATAGGAGCCTTTCGAGATATCATAATAGCTATATTTGACGGGACCTATTGTGAAGTTACCGTAGCTGCGGGCTATAAAGGGATATTCGAATACCTTGCTGCCTGACGTACCTGTGGATTCGCTGCGGTCGGTAGTCTTGACATCGTAAACGTCAAAATCGTTCGGGAACTCTATCTTGGGGGCTGAGAGCATAGTCACATTGCCCTGACCGGACACTGTCACTATCAGCGATGCCGCCTCGTTTGCCGAGATGGAGTCGGCGGAGAAACGGGCGCTCACGCTGAACTGCCCCACCCCTCCGCCGTACGATGCAGGCGCGCCCTTCGGCAGGGGGGTCACATTGACTTTGACGGCACCGGTAGCCACCCGTTTGCGGATAGTCTGGTAGTTGTCGAAAAAGTCGTCGAAGATGGACCTTCCGCGGCCCTCGGCACGTACCCTGAGCTGACACACCGCCTCTGCAGGGTCTATGGTGATGGTCCCTTCCTGCTGGGGAATCAGCATATAGCGACGGATCACGGTGGTACTGTAGATCTTGCCTCCTACCTCCTCGCGCTTGAGTTCAAGGTTGGCGGGAGCGTATGTTTCCTTGCTCCAGAAACCATTGAATGTAGGCAGCTTGAAGTCCTCGAATCCAACTATGTCCTGCCGGGTGTAGAGTTTGAGCACGGCGGTGATGGGTTCTCCCTTTACTGCCGTGGTTTTGCTCAGCGTGAGCCTCATAAAGATATCTTCGGAAGGGACCGTGCCGCTGACATAAGGGTCATTGCCCTGACTGCCGGATGCAGCCGCACCGGAATTGCCGCCTCCGGACTGTTGTCCCTGTCCGCCGCTGGAGGGGGCTGCGGCGGCAGCCCCGCCGTCTTCTACAACCACTACCGTTGCAGCGTTGCTGCTGCACTGCTTGCCACCCACTTTGCAGGTAGCCGCAGGTATGGTGAATGTACCCTTGGCATCGGCACTCAACAGGTAGGTATAGGTCTCGGTATGGCTCGACTCCCGCTTGCCGTTGACTATGGAAATGTTGCTTGAAGAACCCTTGGACGGGCCCCACATAAGGGTCATCCCGGCGGGGGCGGTCCATTCAAAGTCAGATATCTTTCCGTCTGCGGTAAACGCCACCCTGAACGGTTCACCGGCGGCCACTACGTCGGGGACGTTTACCGTAAGCGTCTGTGCCTGCAGGCAAACCGCCGCAAACAACAGCAACAGTGAGATATATCTTTTCATCTTACCAATTTTTCTCTTTCTGACGGGACTTGATTGCCGCCGCCTTCTCTTTCTTGACCTTCTCCTGGGTCTCGTCTTCCTGAGCCTGGATGGCCTGAAGCATCTGCTCCGCAGCCTCAGGGCTTATCTTCTGGTCCTTATTGTCCTGCCGGGGCTGGTTCTGGTCGTTCTGCTGATCCTGATTGGGATTCTGCTGCTGATCCCGGTTCTGGTTGTCGTTCTTATCCTGGTTCTGGTCTTTATTCTGGTCGTCGTTCTTGTCCTGATCCTGATTCTGGTTCTGATCTTTATTCTGATCGTTGTTATTCTGATTCTGGTCCTGGTTCTGACCTTGATTCTGCTGGTCCTGCTGCTCATTTTCCAGCATCTTCTGGGCATAGGCCAGGTTGCTCTTTGCATCCATATCCCCTGGATTAAGGCGCAACGACTGTTTAAAGGCCTCTATCGCCTCGCCCCACCGGCGCTGCTGCAAGTAGATGTCGCCATTGTTATAGAAGGCGTCCGCAGCTCTGGGGCTACGCGAAAGGCTGTCCAGAGCCGCTCTGGAGTATTTTTCCGCTTCGGTATAGTTTTCTTCACGATATAGTGCGTTAGCAAGATTGTAGCACGCCGCCACACTGGTGGAATCTTTCAACAATGCCTTCTTGTAGTCGATCTCGGACTTTTGGAATTCGCCCTTTTTGAACGCACGGTTGCCGGCGCGCACCTCTCGGCGGTCCACTTGTGCAAAGGCAGCGGCACTGCACAGCAGCACGGCGGTCAGGGTCAATATCGTCTTTTTAATCATACCTTCTCTTATTTGAACAGTTTCACGCGGCTGCGGCGCTCTCCAATGAGCATCTCGATGATAAAGAAGAACAGGGCGATGGCGAAAAAGTACATATACTGCTCGTCAAAGTCCTCGAACACGACCGACCTGAACTTTGAGGCCTCTATGCTGCGGATGTTCTCTATTATGGGATTCAGGCCGAACTCGCCTGCCGCGGCACGGACATACTCTCCGCCACCTGCGGCGGCAATCTCCCTCAGTGTCTTCTCGTTGAGGCGGGTCACAACTATATTGCCCTCTTTGTCGCGAAGCATATCGCCTCCCATCGGAATGGGTTCTCCTTTGGGACTTCCGACACCTATGCAATATATCTTGATTCCCTCCTGGGCTATCGACTCTGCAGTTTCAAGCACGTTGCCCTCGTGGTCCTCTCCGTCGGATATCAGTATTATGGCACGGCTCTTCTCGCTCTGAGTGCTGAAGCTGCGGGCGGCAGTCATAAGCGCATCAGCTGTGGCTGTACCCTGAATGGGGATGGAGCCTGGCTGGATGCTGTTCAGAAAAGCTTTTGCCGAGACATAGTCAGTCGTTATGGGGAGCTGGACAAAACTCTCACCGGCAAAAATCACCAGACCGATACGGTCGCCGGCAAGTTTGTCCACAAGTCTGCTGATGGCCAGTTTAGCCCTCTCCAGACGGTTTGGCGAATAGTCCTGCGCCAGCATGGAATTGGATACGTCCAGCGCAATCATAATCTCCACGCCGCTGGTCTCTCGCTCCTGCAGGCGGGCACCCAGCTGCGGACGCGCCAGGCCAAGCACGAAGAACAGGAACGCCAGCGAAAAGAAAGTCACCCTGAGCCACCCTTTGGAAGAGGAGACATCGGGCATAAGTTTATCTACAAGTTCGGGGTCACCCAGACGCGCGGCGCGTGCCTTCTGCCCCCTGCGATACCACCAATACCCAAGGAAAAAGAAGGGTATCAGAAGCAAGAGCAACAGATATTCAGGTTGAGCAATGTGCAACATTTTATGGTAACCTCTTTATTATCACAAACTTAAACAAAAGTTCCAGCAACAGGAGCACCAGTGCCCAAATGGCAAAGTCCATATACCGTTCGCTGTAGACGGGGAAACTGTCCACCGTGGTACGGTTCTTCTCCATTTTGTTTATCTCGCTGTAGATCTCCATCAACTTGGTATTGTCGGTAGCCCTGAAGTACTTGCCGCCGGTGGTCTCCGCTATCTTTTGAAGCAAGCCCTCGTCAATTTCAACCTTCATGTTCTGCACCTGGATGCCCCAGGGGGTCTGAACCGGATACGGGGCCTCCCCCTTGGCGCCCACTCCGATGGTATAGACGCGGATACCGTATGTCTTGGCAATCTCCGCCGCCGTTTCGGGGGCTATTTCACCGCGGTTGTTCACACCGTCGGTGAGCAGTATCACCACCCTGCTCTTGGCGTCGGAGTCTTTCAGGCGCGCCACAGCCGTGGCAAGACCGTTGCCGATGGCGGTACCATCCTCAATGAGGCCCGTCTGCACCTCTTTCATCATATTGATGAGGGTGATACGGTCGGTGGTCACAGGGCACTGGGTATAACTCTCTCCGGCAAAGACTACAATGCCTATGCGGTCGGTGGGACGGCTGGCAATGAACTCTATGGCGATGTCCTTGGCGGCTCCGATGCGGTCCGGCTTGAAGTCCCGGGCAAGCATAGAGGTGGATACGTCCATATCCAGCACAATGTCGATACCCTCGGTGTCCACCTTTTCAAAATTCTTGCTGTCGCGCGGACGGGCAATGGCCACGATTACCAGCGCCAGGGCGGCCAGACGGAGCAGGAAAGGCAGGTGGCGCAACGCCCGCTTGAACCAGGAGGGCTTGTATCGCCAACTGTCCAGCGACGATACCTGCAGCGAAGGCGTCCGCCCCTTCAGTTCCCTGTAAAGATACAGGGCAATCAGCGGGATGAGCAGCAACAGCAGCCAGAGCAGTTTCGGATATTCAAAAAACATATTACTTCTCCTCCTTCTTCTCTTCGTCTATC
>CACYEB010000049.1 GCA_902773305.1 uncultured Bacteroidia bacterium | reverse complement strand
GTTTGGGGTTGCAAAGGTATAAAAACTTTTTGCAACTCCAAATTTATTACTGCTTCTTTATCTTGAGCCTCTGCCCTGCATATATCTTTGAGTTGCGGTTGAGGCCGTTGAGACGCATGATATCATTGAGACTCACCCCGCTGAACTTGTTGGCGATGCTATAGAGCGTATCTCCCTTGCGGACGGTGTAAGTAACATATCCGCCGCTGGACGATGTCGGCGTCTTGGATGAAGATGCCGAAGACGACGATGCAACGGTAGTGGCCGGCCCGCGGCCGGTGTAAATCCTGAGCTTCTGGCCGGGCACGATGGTATCCTTGCGGAGATTGTTCCAGGACTTGATCTTGGAAATGGTGGTGTGGTTGCGGGAGGCAATCTTGCCCAGGCTGTCACCCTTCCTCACCGTATATACGAAATAAGACGGCGCCGAGGATGACGACCTTGAAGGACGGCTTACCCCCGCACTGACCTCCTTGACCCTCACCGGATCGAAATAGACACTGTCCTTATAGGCGAAAATTGTATCCTGGACATCTATGAAGGCTCCCGAGAAACTGTACGGAAGTTTGATGACGCGTGTCTTTCCCTTTCCCGGCACGATGTCCTTGACATATTCCGGGTTGAGATTGCGCAGCATATCCATACTGATGCCCACGCACTCCGACACCTGCCCGAAATGGAGGTTGTTGCTGATGTGGAAAGTATCCACCTGGGGCGGGATATCTATGTGCGAAGGGGTGATATTGTGCTCCCGGTAATATGCCAGGGTGTACATCGCAGCTATGAACGCCGGAACGTAGCCGCGTGTCTCCCGGGGCAGATAGCGGTACACATCCCAGAAATCGCGTGCTCCGCCGGCTCGCCTGATGGCTTTGTTGACATTGCCGGGACCGCAGTTATACGATGCTATAGCCAGCGACCAGTCACCGAAAATTGCATAGGCATCCTTGAGATACTTGGCGGCGGCGTGTGTCTCCTGCATATAGTCGAACCGTTCGTCGACATATTCGTTTATTTCCAGACCGTACTGAGTCCCGGTGCGGCGCATAAACTGCCACATACCGGCGGCCTTTGCCCGGGATACCGCCATCGGGTTCAGCGCAGACTCGATCACGGAGACCTTGGCAAGCTCCTGAGGCAGTCCATACTGGTCGAATACCTCTTCGAAGATAGGCAGATAGTAACCCGCCAGGCCCACTATCTTTGCGATCTTGTCGCGGGACATCTTCTGCGTATAATAGATGATGTAGCTGCGAACTACATCGTTGTAGGGAATCTTCACCGAAGTGTTGATACGGTTGAGACGGTCTATATATACCGAATCGGGAACGTCAGAGGTATATTTCATACCTTCGACCTCCATCAGTTCCTCTTCGTCCTGCGAGTGCCGGCTCAAGTTGTCGTACCACGCCACCAGCGCGGAATCTGTATTGAACATACGGTCATCGTCATCATCCTCGGGCCCGAAGTTGTCGTCCTCGCCTGAGATCGCAATCTCCTCGAAAGGGGCGGACACCATCTCGTCGTAAGCTTTCTGCATCGAGTCAATTTTGGACAGCAGCACGGAGATGGAGTCTTTCAAGACCTTCCGGGACTCGAATTTGTGCCGCTGGGCAGAGGCGGTCAGGGAAAATGAAATCAGAAATAGCAGGATAAACAGACGTTTCAAACTGAATTTAGAGGTCGGATACATTGAAAAGTGATGTGTATGTGATTAAAAATTAAATGTCAGATTCATTCCGAACGACGGCACCGACGGAGTGTCCAGATAATAACTGTCCAGGTTCTCTATCAGCACCGGGTTGACGTTAAGGGAAAGGTCGTCGCTCACATTGAAATCTTTCATATATGCGAACACGTTGGCATCTATGATGTTGAGTGCATAGACCAATATGGTGGCCACCACCGAGTAGTCGCGGTAGCGGTGATACAGGTCTTTGTAGGTGGTCGCCTGGGTCTGGTTTATGTGACCCACATAACCGGAGGAACTGTCGGTGGCCAGCATAAAGATATGCTTGTAGCGCTTGTACTGTATCTGGTTGTTGTGCAGGGTATAGGCGCATATGCCGAGGCCCGCGTACCAGATGGGGATATGCCACCAGTCCCCCACATACGCCTGGCCGAGACCGGGCAGCAGGGCAGAAAAGACGGCAGCCTTGCCCGGATCGGGATTGCGTGCATCGGGCAGGTTGGCCACCCCGTCGAGCATCTGTCCCCAGTAAACAAGGGCCGCTCCCGCATAGCACAGGGTGCGGTAAGTGGCATATTTCTTATCGCCGGTAGCGTGATATTTCTCATTGAAAACCAATCCGCCGCAGATACCCGCACCGATTCCTGCATACACTACCGGCAGTTTCCAGTAATCTTTATTGTAGATTTGTATGCGACCCGGCATAATGGCGGCGCCCAGGGTGGCGTAGCCTGGTTTGAGTGGCTCCTTGTGATGAAGTCCGCGGGTGAGATGCTTGATGGAAAAGCCCTGAAGGGTATCCCCTTCCATCTCGTTCTCATCTTCTTTGTATTCAGACGATGTGACATTCTCTCCGGGGACACCGGTCATAGTCTCGTTTTGCCTGAAAATACCCTGCGCCAGGGCGGTGTTCAACGACAACAGCATCACAATCGGTATTAAGAGAATTCTGCGCATACTAAACCGTTGTTGGATTGCCGTTTATCAATTCTTCCGCCAAATTCATATAATTACCTGCGGCATCGGATTCCGGAGCGAGCAGGATTGCGGGCTTGTTGTATGACGGAGCCTCTGCGAGCCGGGCGTTGCGGGCGATGATGGTTTTGAATACCTTTTGCCTGAAGTGGTCGCGTACATCTTCGATGACCTGGTTGTGGAGATGAAGCCGGCTGTCGTATATCGTGAACAGGAAGCCCTCTATACTCAGGTCAGCATTGACTTTGTCCTGCACCAGTTTGACGGTACCCAGCAACTTGCCCAAACCCTCCAGTGCGAAAAACTCCGGCTGGACCGGAATAATCACGCTGTCGGCCGCCGTGAGTGCGTTGATGGTGAGAAGCCCCAGCGAGGGAGACGTATCTATCAGTATATAGTCATATTCACCCTTGAGCGGTGAAATCGCCTTTCGAAGGGCCAGTTCACGCCCCGAAAGCTCCAGCAACTCCACTTCTGCGCCCAGAAGGTTTATATGCGAAGGTATCAGCTTGAGATAGCCGATTGATGTGTCCAATACGGTATCCTGCACGTCGATACGGCCGCAGACAGCCTCGTACAGGGTATGTCCCTGACAGGCATCCGGGTCAACGCCCAGATAGACGGTGGCATTTGCCTGTGGATCGGAGTCGATAAGGAGCGTCTTCTTCCCGATGACAGCCAGCGATGCCGCGAGGTTGACGGCCGTTGTGGTTTTGCCGACACCACCTTTCTGATTGGCTATCGCTATTATCTTGCCCATTATAGGTTCTTCCCTGGTGAATTTACAAAAATAGCAATTTTTTGATACTTAAAAACTAATATCTGCCTGGACGCGCACCTGCGGCTGAGAGGACCCAACCGCAACCGCAGACAGGGTGAGCCTGCGGCCGGCCTTGGCCTTGACCATGCACCTTGCTGCAATTCCCTTGCCGTAGTAGTACTGAAGCGAAAAACTTCCCGGCAGATCCCCTTCGTAGATATATACCCTGGCATCGTACCGGGCAGCATCGTAGTATGCAACCGATGCCGTCAAGTTTATCCTGTCATTCAGGAACGATTTTGATGCGGCGGCAGCAACCGCCAGTCCTGAAGAGGGACCGTCCCGGCGCGCCAGCAGCACCCAGCCGGCACATATGCTCCCATTCCAGGGACCGTTTCCGAGCCGAAACGATGCCTTGAAGGAGTGTTTATGGCTGCCGTCGGAACTCTGGAACATATAATTGTCCTGCAATTGCGCGGTGAACCGTCCCAGCTTATATTCTGCCCGGAGTTTTTCGTACACGGCAAAGGACGGACCGTCAACCCTGTATCTCAGCCAAGGATAGTAAACAGCCTCTGTCATGGAAGTTATCAGCAGGGAACGCAGCGGCCGCACCAGGACGGCCAGTGTCCCTCCTGCCTGGTTGGATATCGAAGAGATTGTGGAATAGGCTCCGGCGTGGGTCGCGATGTAGCTTTTGTCATAATAACGGGCCATAAGGCAGGCTTCGAAATCATACGAGGCCGTCAGGCTGACACCGGCCAGTGCCGCTGCGTGAAAGCGGGCATCTGATGCAGCCTCTGCAAAAAAGCGCCAGTGCCCACTGCTGTAGACCGCCTCGAGCGAAGCGTTGCCCATCCATCCGTCATACATCTGGAACTGGTTGTAAGGTGCCTGCCGGCGGGCGTTATGTTTGCTGTAACTATATGCCAGGGCGGTAAGGGATATCCTGAAGCAATCGCCGCCGAAAGAGATATTACCTCCCGCCAGATACTCCCGCATCGCGTTTTTAGACTCTTTCTCTGCAATCGTGCGGTGATACCCTGTTGTCATAATAGAGGTGTACCCCCCGTCGCCGAGACGGGCATCGACGCCTGCTACCGAAGTAAAAACCGAGGCCTGGACTCCGCCCCGGCCGGCATACCGGACAGCCAGTCCGCGCAACGCCCTGTTTTCGTCGGCAGAGGCATACGGGGCCAGGCCGGCCGGTCTTCTCAGCAGAGAGGAGGGAGAAGATGCACTTGCCATAGAGAAGGCGTTCCACATTGCCAGACCCTGCCCGAAACAGGCGGTATAGTCACCCAGCAGGATGTCAAAACCGCCGGTCTTGAAGGTCAAATACCATCCAAGGTAATCGGCCGGAATCTTTTCTCCGGCATCGCTCTCTGCCAGAAGGCCTGCCCTCAGGGGCCCGGCCTCAAGTCTTACACGGTTGTAACAGTGCAATCCCTTTTCCCCGCTCTTGTATTTGTAACGGGAGCGAATCTTCAGCGATTTTCCGGATTGCCGACGCTGCCCTTCCAGTGTCACAAAGGGGGCGATCTGCCCTACGAATCCGGCAGAGAAACCGTCAACCAGCGCGAGCTCCTCAAAAGAGAGTATCCGCCCGTATTCCTTCCGGTATTCCAGCAGACTGGCCCTCTGGAAAGGGGTAAACAGGCCGCTCTGCTCCAGTTCAAGACCGGAAGCCGCATTTAAATCCAGCCTGTTGCGCTCCCGCTCTTCGGCCAGCAGCAGGTAGTCCTCTATCTGCGACTGCGTCGCGCCGCTGAAAACCATTTGCTCAATCTCGCTGTCAATGCCCTGTGCCGACACTGCCGGCGTCCAACAAAAAAGGATTGCGCAGAAAAAGGCAATCCGGGCAAAAATATCTCTCACCACAACCTCCCGCTCTGTTTGATTCGTTCAAATATAATATCTTTGCAGAGCAGAAACAACACTTTCGACAGATGTTTTTCATCGTTGACCGGCAGACGGATCCCTACATAAATCTGGCAGCGGAGGAGTACCTGCTTCACAACCGTAACGACAGAGTTTTCAGGCTCTGGCGCAACGAAAGCTGCGTGGTGATAGGGCGGAACCAAAACGCCATCAAAGAGATTGACATAGATTATGTGAAGGCCAACGGCATCAAGGTGGTACGGCGGCTCAGCGGCGGCGGTGCCGTTTTTCACGACTTCGGCAATGTCAATTTCACCTTCATAGATTCGAAGCGTGAAGATGAAGACACCGCCTCTATGTTCCGCCGTTTCACCGCCCCCATTCTGGACGCACTGCACAGCCTTGGGGTTGACGCCGGACTCCAGGGACGCAACGACCTGACCATTGACGGCCGCAAAATCTCCGGCAACGCCATCTGCGTCGAGCGGGACAGGGTACTGATGCACGGGACCCTCCTCTTCAGCTCTTCTATGGGCGACCTCTCCGCCGCCCTCAGGAACCGGAGCGTGAAATACAGCGACAAGGCGGTCAAATCGAACATCAGCCGGGTCACGAATATCTGCGACCACCTCAAAAGGCCGATGACGGCAGAGGAATTCATCGACTATCTGGCCGCCTTTATCGGCAGGACAGAGCCCAGGCGGGATTATTCGAATGAAGATCTGGAGGCAATAGATGCCCTCGCCCGGCAAAAGTACTCCACCGACCGGTGGAATTTCGCCGCTTCGCCCAAGTATACTTTTTCCAATACGGCCAAGCTGGGCTGCGGTGTTGTTGAATTGACTTTCGATGTGGCGGGCGGCGCCATCGAACGGATTGCCGTCGGCGGAGACTTTTTCTTTACCCGCCCGATAGAGGAATTCTGCCAGAAGATGAAGGGATGCCCCCACACAAAAGAAGAAATCGCCGGGCGGATCAGAGAGATTGCGCCCGGCGACTATTTCGCTGGCGTCAGTTGCCAGGAACTGACGGATATGTTTTTCTAAAGACTATTTGTAGCGTTTCTCCTTTACAGAAACGAGTTTCTCTTTGAGAATGCCCACGCAGTCGGTAACTGCCTCTTCAAACGTATCCGCATTCCGCTCCACGACAACCTCTGTGCCCGGGATAAGAATCCTGACCTTCGCATTCTTGTTTTCGGGGTCGGGAAGCAGCGAAAGGGAGACCTCGCAGCGGACTGCATCTTCATAGAACTTCTCCAACTTGCCGACCTTGCGATTGACATAGTCGATCAGCTTCTGATCTGCATCAAACTTGATTGATTGAATTTTGATTTCCATTTCACTTTCGTTTTTTTGCTCTTGGATGAGCGGTTAAATATATGTTTTTAAGTTGCTCGAACGAGTTGTGCGTATAAACCTGCGTTGCGGCCAGAGACGCGTGTCCGAGCACCTCCTTTATGCTGTTTATGTCGGCGCCGTTGTTCAGAAGATGGGTGGCAAGCGTGTGCCGCAGCACGTGCGGCGATTTCTTGCCCGAAAAGCCATCTTTGCCCGAAAGCACCTTCTTCACTACATTGTTGACGAACGCCGGGTACAGACGCGAACCCTTGTCCGTCACAAAGAACCAGTCCTGGCTGCCCTGTCCGGCCTCTTCCGACATCCTTTTCAAATATAATACAATTTCTTCACAAATCCTATCGGGAACTGGAATTTCTCTGGTTTTGTCTCCCTTTCCGGTCACCCTGAAAACCTGTCGGTCACGGTCAAAATCGCTTACCTTCAAGGAGCACAGTTCGGCACGGCGCATCCCTGTGGAATAGAGCAAGAGTATTATCATCCGCTCGCGCAGTTCACCCATAGGCTCCCTGCCGTCGGGCGATGCAGCCGCTTCTGTCACTGAGAGTTCCTCTTCCTGTTCCAGCAGGGTCTCCATACTGGGCTGGGTATAAAACTGCGGCAGCGGATGGTCTTCCCTGGGCCGGTAAACCTTCTTGACCGGATTGGAATCCAGCACACCTCCCCTCACCAGCCACGAGCAGAAACTGCTCAGGGCGGAGAGCCGCAGGTTCATAGTGCGCGGGCTCAATCCCTCTTCCAGCCCTTCTGCAATGAAACCGCGTATGAGTTGCGGCTTGAGTATCTCCTTCATCTGGCTCTCTGTCTGCGGCTGCGGCCCACCCGGGATGGCAAAGGCGTAAAAGGCATCTATCGCGCTGCGGTACAACTCTGCAGTACGTAAAGAATAGCGCCTTTGGACGCGGAGATAGTCAAGGAATTTCTCTTTCATCAGATGCAAAGTAACAAAAATTTGATGATGTTAAAAACTTGCTTATCTTTGCAGTCCCTAAAAAAAGGAGGTGTAGCAATTATGATCATCGTACAGATTAAAGAAGGTGAAAACATCGAGAAAGCCCTGAAGAAATTCAAACGCAAATTCGAAAAGACCGGTATCGTACGCGAGCTCCGCGGCCGCCGCGAGTTCCGCAAGCCGTCTGTTGTCCGCCGCGAGCAGAGAAACAAGGCTATCTACGTTCAGCAATTGCGCCTCGAAGAGGAGTAAAATCCCGCACAATACTATATATACCGCGGGTCGGACAATGTGTCCGGCCTGTTTTTTTTGCTATCTTTGCCGGCGCTATGACAATCAGGGAATACATCAAACTTGAAACTTCGGGATGGAAGTGGTACGAGGTCGTATATCTGGCGGCCTGCACGCTGGCCATCCTGATACCGTCCCTGATAGGCGGCGACAGTGCCATGGCGGTCATCAGCGCCACCTGCGGAGCCATCTCGGTAGTGCTCACCGGCAAGGGAAAACTGGGCACCTACATCTTTGGCGGCATCCAGTGTGCCCTGTATGCAATCATATCTTACAGGGCCACCTATTATGGCGAGACCCTGCTGAACGTGTTTTACCTGCTTCCATTGGAGGTCGTGGGATTTATGCAGTGGAAAAAGAATATGAACAGCGAGAATGCCGAGGTCGTAAAACTCAAGATGACCTGGCGGCAACGCATCGTATGGACGCTGGTCCTTGCCGCCGGCACCGTCGCCCTGGGCTTCATACTCAGGCACTATAACGACGCCATGCCCTTTATGGATGCATTTACTACCATCGGCACTATGATAGCCTTTGTGCTCACCGTGAAGCGCTACAGCGAAAACTGGTGGATATGGATAGCCATAAATGTGGCCACGGTGACAATGTGGTTGGGGAATGTGCTGGAAGGGGGCGAAAACGCCAGCATCGCCACACTTCTGATGTGGAGCGTATATCTGGTGAATTCTGTGATAATGCTTGTCCGCTGGATGCGTGAGGCCAACCGGAACGCCTAAATCTCCCTGTTCAGGGCTTCCCAGACCATATCCTTCAGGTGCATCAGGCCGTCGCCGGTGACGGCGCTGATAAACGTGTGCGGAACGTCGGGCGGAAGCGTCTTTTCTATATCTGCACGGAGTTCGTCGTCCAAAAGGTCGTTTTTGGTAACCACCAGTATCCGGTCCTTGTCCAGCAGTTCCGGATTATAGAGCCTTAGTTCGTTGAGCAGGATATTGTAAGTATCAGCCACGTCATCGCTGTCGGCGGCCACCATAAACAGCAGCATGGAGTTGCGCTCTATATGGCGCAGGAACCTCAACCCCAGTCCCTTGCCCTCGTGGGCACCCTCTATGATGCCGGGGATGTCGGCTATCACGAACGAACGGTCGTCGCGGTAGCTCACTATTCCCAGCGACGGCTCCAGGGTGGTGAAGGCGTAATCGGCAATCTTGGGATGGGCGGCAGACAGGGTGGAAACCAGTGTGGATTTGCCTGCGTTGGGGAAGCCCACCAGGCCGACATCGGCCATAATCTTGAGTTCCAGCACTACCCAGCCTTCCTCACCCGGCTCACCCGGCTGCGCATAGCGTGGCGTCTGGTTGGTCGCGCTCTTGAAATTATTGTTCCCCAGGCCGCCGCGCCCGCCACGGCGCAGGACCACCTTCTGGTCGTGTTCCAACACTTCGCACAGTATCTCGCCGGTCTCTGCATCCCGTGCCACGGTGCCAAGGGGGACATCCAGCGTGATATCCTTGCCGTCGGCGCCGGTGCGGAGTCCTCCGCTGCCGGCCGCACCGTTATCGGCCTTGATATGCTTTTTGTATTTGAGGTGGATAAGGGTCCACATCTGATTGTTGCCCCTTAGGATAATATGGCCGCCACGGCCGCCGTCGCCGCCGTCGGGACCTCCCTTGGGTACATATTTCTCCCGGCGTAGGTGCATGCTCCCCGCCCCTCCTGCGCCCGATGCGCAGAAGATCTTGACGTAGTCTATGAAGTTACTCTCTGCCATAACCGCTACGAAGATACGGATATTTTTCGGATTACTCCCTGTAAAGCAGATACGGCCGCCGCTGGTCTTTGAAGCGGGCGACGTCATCCGTCCATCGGGCCTCTATTTCCTCCGCCGAGGCACCGTTCAGAATCATCTCGCGTGCATAAGGCACGCCTATCAGGAGTTCGAAGTGATTGCCGTCGAAAAAGAATGTGCTGTCAGCTGGATAGTGACGGTAAGCGTCCACCACGTAGCCCAGATTCACCTGCTCGTCCCATATCTGCTGCAGCGGCTTGCCCCGCAAGTCCACTCCGTAGCAAAGCCGGTCCTGATAGCGGGGATGCCGGGCACCCGGAATGCTTCGCGGGGTAAAAGAGAAGCCGCGGTCTTCCATAAGCGGATGCCCGTATATCTCGAACGGCCACTGGGTGCCGCGGCCGGTGGTAACTTCTGTCCCCTCGAAGAAGCAGGTAGAGGAATAGAGATATACCTGCCTCATATTTTTCAGGTTGGGAGACGGGGGAAGCACCAGTGTGCTGTGCGTGGAGTGGGTGTAATTGAGACAGGGCACCACCGTCAGGTCGCATTTGAGGCCGTCCCTGAGCCAGCCTTCCCCGTTTATCATAAGCGCCAGTTCACCCAGCGTCATTCCGTGGACCATCGCCACCGGCAGCGAACCGATGCCGGAGGCGTACTGCATATCCAGTATGGGCCCGTCCACATAGAAACCGTTGGGGTTGGGCCGGTCCAGGACGACCACCTTCTTGCCGCAACGGGCGCAGGCATCCATCAGATGCTGCATCGTTATATAATATGTATAGTAGCGCAGTCCCACGTCCTGTATGTCCACCACCAGCACATCAAACTTTTCCATATCCGTACCGGAAGGCATTGACGAGCCTTCTTCATATAATGAAAGGATCGGGATGCCCGTGACAGGGTCAACGCCCGAAGCAACCGGTTCTCCGGCGTCTGCACTGCCGCGGAAACCGTGTTCGGGAGAGAAAATGGCGCAGAGGTTTACCCCCCTTTCAAGCAGAAAGTCCACTATATGCGGCCCGTAAGTCACGGGGCGGGTGGTGTCTGAAGGCTGTCCGAAAGGGATGCCGGCACTCTCTTCGGTCACCTGCTGCCCCCCTTCGAGGCACCAGTTATAGACTTTGTCGCCCACTATGCCGCTCTGGTTGCTCAAGATGGCCACCCGCTGTCCTTCCAACAGGGGGAGATACTCACCAAACCGCTCGTCGCCGAGTATGACACGCCCCGCCCTGCCGCAGGATACGGCAGCGGCCATCATAATTATAAGAATCAGAATGCGT
>CACYEB010000048.1 GCA_902773305.1 uncultured Bacteroidia bacterium | reverse complement strand
GAGGTGGCGGGCCCATTCAACCGACGAGAACTGCCTGCCGTGTTCGTCCAGCAGCACGACGTCATCTTTTGCCGAAATACTTTTCAGGATGAGTTCCCCCTCTTTCTGCTTGATCTGGTCCCGGGAGAGCGATTTCGCATTCTTGAGTTCCGGGATTTCGGTTATCGAGAACTTGCAGTAGTGAGCCAGGCGGGCGCTGTAACCGGCGATGCCCTGCACCAGATACTGCTCTTCTGTTTTTCCGACAACTATTAATTTGATGTTCATCGTTTATGGCTTGTTTTTTGTAAATATCAGGCAGTACAACTTTGGATGAATGTATGAAAAAGTTTCTCTTGGTTTCTACGTTGCTGTTGATTGCTTCGGTCTTCAAAATTGATGCCCGTATGATAGACGACGGCGATGTGTTTATCCCTATAGCAAAATATATGGAGGCGGGCGACAGCGACAAGCTTTCGGTCTGGTTTGCAGACAACCTTCAGGTAGAGGTGCTGGGTTCGATAAACAACTGCACCCGGAATCAGGCCAAACTGATTATGCGCAACTTCTTTACCAACCACACACCCAAGTCTTTCAGGATAATGCACAAGAGCGGCCGTCCCCCTATGAATTATGCCGTTGCAAACCTTGATGCCGGCGGTTCGCAGTACAGGGTGATCATTTTCGTGAAGACGGTGGAGTCGCGCAACGAAATCCTCCAGATCAAGATAGAAAACCAATAAGCGTAATCTTTGAACATATCATAAAAGCAAAACGGCTGCCTTCCGGCAGCCGTTTTGCTTCTGCTGAGAGGAAATACTATTTAACGCGCTCGCCGTATGCACGGTCCACGGTGTTGACCCTGATTTTGTCGCCCTGGTTGATGAACAGGGGAACCATAAGGGTCGCGCCTGTCTCCAGGGTGCACTCCTTGAGGGCGTTTGAAGAAGCGGTATCGCCCTTGACGGCGGGCTCGGTGTAGGTCACTTCAAGCTCTACATAGGTAGGGAGTTCACAGGTGAGGCAACGCTCGTCTTCGCCGGCCAGGAATATCATCTCCACGGTCTGACCCTCTTTCATAAGGTCGGCATTCTCAATCATATCCAGTCCCAGATGAACCTGCTCGAAGGTCTCGGCATGCATAAAGTTGTAGCCGTCCTCATCTTTGTAGAGGTACTGATAGGGGCGGTGCTCCACTGTTATCAAATCGATTTTCTCGCCGGCACTGTAGGTCTTCTCCAGTATGCGGCCGTTCTCCAGGTTGCGGAGTTTAGTCTTTACGAAAGCGGGACCCTTGCCCGGCTTTACGTGCTGGAACCATACGATAGAACACGGCTTGCCGTTGAAGTCTATGCAAAGTCCATTCTTGAAATCAGCTGTTGTTGCCATATAGTTTTGTCAATTTGGTTTCTGGAAGTGCAAAATTAATAAATAATTACGAAATTAGATACCAAATACGATCCGATATGAAACGCAGAGAATCTTTCAAGATGTTCCTCAAGCCGGGGATGGAACAGGAATACCAGCGCCGGCACGCCGCCATTTGGCCGGAGTTGAAAAAGTTGTTGTCAGATTCGGGGGTGAGCAATTACTCCATATATTGGGATAAGGAAACCAACATCCTCTTCGCCTGTCAGGAGGTGGAGGGCGACTCTGGCTCCCAGGATCTGGGCGGGACCGAAATCGTGAAAAAGTGGTGGGACTATATGGCCGACATTATGGAGGTCAACCCCGACAACTCACCGGTTTCTATTCCCCTGCAGGAGATGTTCCATATGGATTAATACCGTTCCTAATAAATCTTGAGCTCCCCTATTTCTATCCCCTTGCAACCTGCCTGTACAACGGGCACGGGGACTCCGTCGAGATTCTCCACCTCAACGGCATCTTTCAGGAAGGTATGGCTGTGGCCTCCTATGATAAAATCGATGTTGCGGGAGTTTGCCGCCATTATCTTGTCGGAAGGGTTATCCTCGCTGCCGCCGTCGAATCCGAGGTGCGAGAGGAGTATCACTATGTCGCAGTGCTTCTTCTCCTTCAGATAAGCCGCCCAGCGGTTTACCTCATCTATGGTATTGAGGGAGACGATGCCGTCCAGGTTTTGTGCGGACACCATCCCTTTGAGACGCACCGTGGCGCCGATAATGCCGATCTTGAAACCTCCCCGTCTGAGTATCAGCCAGGGTTTCACATACCCCTCCAGAGGCGTTCCGGTAAAATCGTAATTACAGCACAGGGTAGGATACTCCGCCTTTGACAGACGGCGGGCAAATTCTTCCTGGCCGTTGTCAAACTCGTGGTTGCCGATGGCGACTGCATCATATCCCAGCAGGTTCACCAGGTCCCGTTCCAAATCCCCCTTTCCTATGTTGAAATAGGGCGTGCCCTGGTTGTAGTCCCCCGCATCCAGCAGCAAGACCTTGTTTGCACCGTACTGTGCGCGCACACTGTCTATGAAGCAGAGCCTCCGCGCCACTCCTCCGCTGCCTGCATTGCGTCCGGTGCGGACAGGTTCTATCTGGCTGTGAGTGTCATTGGTATGAAGCACCACAAGCTTCTGTGCTTTCAACGGCAGCAACGCGGCCGCCATCACCATAATGGATATAACTATGCGCTTCATACTATTGCTGGATTGGATTTGTTATTACTATGCGGCCATCCTTTTTCAGGTCAAGGGTCTTGCCGGCCGCCATCAGGTCTTTCATCTCGGAGGTAATGACATCCTTGAGCAGGACTTCGGTGTCACGGCGCATCACGATTCCGTTACCCCAGTCGATGCCGTCGCCGCCGGTGACAAGGAAGTCGATGGTGGCGACCTTGTAGATGCCGTTCGCATCAAGCCTCTTTCCACCGACGGTGCATTCCACGAGACGGTCGCCGTCTATTTTCATACGCACGCCGGAAAGCGCCTCCACCTTATTCCGGCGGGCCATCTTCTCCAGCATCCGCTTGATTGTGGATCCTTCCACATCCAGGATGGTGAGATAGTTGTTGAAGGGGAAAATCGAGACAACATCATACATCCGCACGGCCCCCCTGGGAAGGTCTGTACGGATACCGCCGAAATTGAGCAGGGCGATGTCTATCCTCTCTCCGGTATATTTCTCTGCAAAGGAGCGCAAAGCGTCCACCGCGAAATTGCTGAGTCCGCTCTCGGGGAACGCCTTGACATAAACATCCTTGCTGTAGCAGACTATCTCCTGAAGAGGCGCCATCAGCGAGTCGTATCTTTCTATGGCATCCTGCACCGCAGTGCTTGTGCCGCGGTCGTAGGCCGAATCCAGCTCGTGGTATTCCCACGAATACTGGCTGTATCCCTTGGGATGGCAGGAGGCCAGAGAAAGGGCCGCTACGGCAATAATCAATGTGCGTTTCATATCAGTCTTTGTATTTTAGCCATTTGAAAATATCTTTGAATGAGGCCTTTTTGCCGTATGTGAGGATACCGACCTTGTATATCTTGGCAGAAGCCCAGGCGATAAAGATAAAAGTAAGTGCCAGCAGCGCTATCGACAGCAGCAACTGCCAGGTCGGAACCACTCCGAACGGGATGCGGGCCAGCATCACCATCGGCGAAGTGAACGGTATGACGGACGCCCACACGCTGAGCTGGCTGGAGGGGTGCTGGAAAGTGTGCAGCATAATGAACAGGCCCAGCATCAACGGAATGGTGATGGGTAGCGTCAGCTGGTTGGTGTCTGCCTCGTTGTCCACAGCCGACCCCACGGCGGCAAACATAGCCGCATAGAGCAGATAGCCCAGGATAAAGTATATGAAGAAGCAGATGAGGATCTGACCGAAGTTGATCTGGGATATCTGGTCCATTATCTGGGAAATCTCACCGATCTCACCCAGATCCACGGGGTTGACATTGGCGTTGGGCAGCGATGACTCGGACATCTGGGTGGTGACCTCCGCCATTTTCTCTGCCACCTTGCCGGAGACTGCGCTCTGGATGCCTATGGTCAGGCCGCCCAGGATAACCACCCAGATGGCGAACTGCGTAAGGGCCACCAGAGCCACGCCTATGATTTTACCCATCATCAACTCGAACGACGATACGCTGGAAACGATGACCTCCACTATCCGGTTGGTCTTCTCTTCAATGACACCGCGCATCACCATCGACCCGAACATAAACACGAACATATATATCAGGAAACTGAGCACATAGGCGATAATCATATAGAGTTCCACGCTGTCCTTCTTCTCCTTGCCCTCGTCGGTAAGTGTATAGGCATCGACTCTGACGTCGCTCCTGACCTTCTCCATAATCTCGTCGAAGTTCTTGATGTCCAGCGCCTGCAGCTTGTTGTCGCGCAAGGCGGTGCTTATTTTCTTCTCTATCGAGAGTTTGGTCTCCATATTGAGCGGCTCCTTGGTGTATGCGGTAACGTTTACATTAAGGGCCGAGTCAAGGGGCGACACATAAATCACCGCATCCGAATCAAACGTGGCGAATGTCTTTTTAATGCTCTCCTGAGTGGTTTCTATTGGGAGGAACCTGTATTCGGTATGTTTATCATTTTCGAAATATGAGGGCAGGAGTCCGCTGCCGTCCACAAAAGAGATCACCTGACGGTCGTTCCCCTGATAGAGTGTGATAAGCATAGGTATCGCTATCAAGGCCGCCATCAGCAGCGGAGTGAGCACGGTGAGCAGGATGAACGATTTCTTTTTGACACGCGTTGCGTATTCACGGCCTATGATCAGGCCAATATTACTCATTTTCATTTCTGAGAGGTTTCGCTGACTAGTTTGATAAAAATATCGTTCATACGGGGAATCATCTTCTTGACGGAGATGACCTCGCATCCACAGGAGGCTATCTCGCCCAGCACATCGGACATCTTGAAGCCTTCCGTCACATCCAGAACCAGTCGGTTGTGGTCGCGCAGTTCCTCCCTCAAGTTAACCGAGAAGGCTTTGCCCGGTGCCTCCAGCGTCCCCTTGCAAAGCACCTCTACCTGATTTGTACCATAGCGCGCCCGCACGTCGTCGGTGGCACCGGCAACAACCAGATGGGACTTGTTTATCAAGGCTAT
>CACYEB010000047.1 GCA_902773305.1 uncultured Bacteroidia bacterium | reverse complement strand
GTGTCGGCAGCCATACGGCTCTCCTCTTCCTGACGGACCGCCTCCAGCGAGTCCAGACGGGCCTGCTCCAGACGGGCCTGCTCGGCCCTCTCTTCTATCTGGCGGTAGATATCCTTCATATAGCCGTCAAAGTACATATCGGTACGGCGGAACTGCGGAAGTCTGTTCACAGCATAGGAGGCCCTCCTTGACCTGAGCAGGGTCCTGTGCGTAATGTCGAACCGGCTCTTGGGCTGCTCGTCTATGCGCCACTTGAACCCTTTGAGCCGCTGCTTGTCTACCGGCAGATTGTAAACCGGGAAAGCGTCGCTGTTTACCGACTCGTAATATTTGAGTTTCTGGGCCACTCCGTCCTTTAGGGTAACCATCATAAACTGGGCCTGCTTGGAGTTGAGGATGGTGATGACGCTGTCCTCTTCCATATAGAACATCGCGTTCACTCCTCCCAGGGCATCGAAGCGGCGCAGGGTATTGTCGGAATTGAAATAACCGAGCATTTCGGTAGATTTGATCTGGTCGAAATGGACGGTGTCCTCCTGACTTATTATCATTGCACCACCGTGGATGTTGGCGCGGTCGAAAGAGTTGTCTTTCATTTGCATCACCACCTCTTCCCCGGTCAGCTGATGGCGGTTGTCGTTCCAGATGACGGGATCCTGGAACATACGCAGAAGAGTATCTATCTGCGAGAAATAAATTGAATCGCACCGCGCCTGGATGTCGGTGCGGTAGATGCGTACATTACGATACCCCTTGAGGAACCTGAGCTGTGTGGTGTCACGGTCGGCGTCTGACAGGGTATCGAGGGAATCCCGCGCCGGCGCAACCGCCAGGGAATCAGTTGTTGCAAGCGTATCTGCCACAGCCTTGGCATCGGCCAAATCAAGGTGGCCGCCGGCAGAAGCCTTGGCTCCTCTCAAGGCAGGATTACCGCCGGGAGCGGCTTTGGCCCCCCTTAAAGCGGGAATACCGGCGGCAGAGGGCTTAGCACCGCCCAAAGCAGGAACGCCACCGGCCGGAGCCGGGACATCGGCAGTGACAGCGGCAAGGGAATCGGACACCGCCAGCGAATCGGCAACCGCTCCACCACGAGCCGCAGCAAGGCTGTCCTGACGCTTTTTCTCGGCAATTTCCTGACGTTTCTTGTATGCGATATACTCGGGGAGTTTCTCTATTGCGGCCTTTTTCTCCTGTTCTTTCTTCTCCCTGGCCTTTTTCTCGGCTTCGCCGATTGCATCGAAATTAACCTGCTTGAGAGCCTCTTCGCTGTCCTTTTTCTGCTCGTCAGTTATGTCGCACACCCGCTGCGTGTAAAACAGCATAGTGTCGGCACGGCAGAAAAGAGTGTCAATCTGATTATCGGAATTCTCTCCCACAAAGACCGATGCGGGATTCAGGAACAGCGTTGCATAGAGATTGTTCACCGAATCGAAATCCATATCGGCCGCATCCGAGACAAAGTATGTATTGTTCAGAGAATCCAGCAACTGTACATTCCGGCGCATCCGTCCGCGGCGCGAGTGCTGCCAGTAGTAGAGCGAGTCGCACCAGGCTTCGTAGTCGGGGTTGTTCATATACACGGCGGTGTCGAAATATACCACGCCGCTGTCACGCAGATACCATCCGTAATCGCCCCGCATATAGATGTCCCGTTTCCACATCTGGGTCCGTTTGCCGAAATAGGCCTTGCTCTGGTTTGTGTCGTAGTCAAGACTGGAGGTCCTTATGAACAGACTGTCGGTAAACATCTCCACATTGTCTTCGAAACGGCAGATTCCGGTCTTTGCATCGTATGTGCCGCGTTCGCTCTCTATGACCTCGCCCTCGGCGGTTTTCATAGCTCCGCCGAAACTGAACTTGGCTGTACTGTCCTCTGTGTTATAGTCGAGATATTTGGTGCGGAGGGTGTTCTTGTCCTTGTCATACACCTCCACCAGGTCGCCCCGGAAACGGGCTATGTTATCGTCGCCGTAGTAGATCACATTGTCGCTCTTGACAACGGTCTTGTCCTGGACCAGCTTGACGTTCTGATAAGCCTCCACCTGATTGAGACTGACGTTCCATATTGCGGAGTCGCAGAACATATATGCCCCGTTGTGCAGGAATGTGGCCGGTCCCTTGACTTCGCGGAATTCGCGGTGACCGGGACGTTCAAAGACCCTCGCATACTCTGCATTCAGCAAGGTAAGCAAGCTGTCCCGGCTACGGCTTCTGCGCCTTTTACGCTGAGCGTCGGCATCGGGACTGCCGAGCGTCAGGATAACCAACAGGATCAGAAGTAAAAAGCCGAATCTACTTTGCGATCCAATCTTCATCTACGAACTTGCATCCGCCAAACAGCGGGTCTATCTTGATGTGGGTAGTCTTCTTTTTTTCCGTCACGAAATCATCTATGGCCCTGTGGGCGTTCTTCTCATTTGCCATCGTCACCAGGGCATCGTAGTCGGTCTCAAAAGATGCGGTGTGCGAAGGGGTGACCTGGTCCAGACGGACAATCTTGTATATCGTGTGGCCGCGGCCTTCGTTGTCCAGCGATTCGAAGGGTTCGGAAATGTCTCCGGGCTGCATATCCTTGATCACAGAGTAATCGTTGGGGTTGAGACGGTCCTTTTCGAGCAGCGAACTGCCGCTGTACTCATCTACCATCATACCGCCGTTGGTGCGGGTCTTGAAGTCCTCGGAATTGCGTACCGCCGCCATTTCGAAAGTTATTTTGCCGTCAACTATCTCGGAACGGATACTGTCAAGGCGCGAAAATGCGGCATTGCGGTCCCTTGCGGTATAGGTGGGTTTAATGAGGATATGGCGGGCGTTGAACATATCACCCGACTTCTCTATCATCTGAATGATGTGGAAGCCGTCGGGGGTCTCGACTATCTGGGAGACCTGCCCCGCCTTGAGCGCCATCGCCGCGTCAGAGAACTGCGGCCAGTACACCGATTTGGGGCGCATGCCAAGTTCACCGCCGCGGGTCGCGCTGCCGGGGTCCTGCGAATAGAGACGTGCCAGCGAAGAGAATTTCTCGCCGGCGATGACCCTTTCACGCAAATCCAGGAGCCTCTCCTTGACCACCATCGCTGCCGACTCCTTGTCGGGGTAGAGCACTATCTGACGAAGTTTGTACTGGGTGGGGATAACCGGCAGGTCTTCCTGCGGTATCGTGTCGCACAGCTCCTTGATTGCCGCGGGTGTCATCTTGGGGATGCTGGAATAAACCTTTTGCTGCATCTGCTGGATAAGCAGCTGCTCGCGGAACATTTTGGACCAATCGGCGCGGAGCCTGTACAAGGGTTTCTTGAAATACTCTTCCACCTCCTTCTCTCCGCCGAGAGTGTTCATCACCTTCATCATATGCTGCTCCACCTGCTCTTTGACCTGATCTTCGCCCACGGTGAGCGAATCCAGGCGGGCCTGTGTAAGGAACAACTTCGAGGAGACTATGTTTTCCAAAATCTGACAGCGGGAATTGGCATCCACGGTAAATCCTCCGGCCTGCATCATATGCACCTCTTCCTCTATGTCCGAAAGCAGGACCACATCATTCCCAACGGTGGCCACGGACTTGTCGATGAGCCCGCCACCGTAGGTCTGTGCCCCGGCAGTTGCAGAAGCGGCCGCAAACAGCGCCGCAGAGATGAAAAATCCTAAAACCCTTTTATTGTTCAGCATCGTATATGATCAGTTTTTTTGACTCGATTCCTTCTTGCAGCAAGTCTTGTTCCAATTGTGTGAGAATATCCTGTTTCCTCTTGAGAAGGATGGCATCCTTGATACTCTGGCGGCAATACTCATAAGGCGCCAGTTGGCCGGC
>CACYEB010000046.1 GCA_902773305.1 uncultured Bacteroidia bacterium | reverse complement strand
GCGGTGTCGGTGGCGCCGCCCCAGCAGTTATAGGCCAGGGTGCCGTTGGTGTAGGTCCACATATACAGGAAGGCGGCCCAGCAGAAGAACTGCACCAGACCCACGGTCCAGAACACCTTGGGAGCCTTGAACAGGAGTGCAATCAGACCCTCTTTCTTGCCGGCTGCCTTCTCGGTATCGATGCCGTGGAACTCGGCATACTCTGCCGGCGGCATCTCCTTGACATTCAAGAAAGTATAGAGCACGCACAGAATCAGTATCACGGCACCGGCGTAGAACGAAATCACTACGCTGGGCGGCACGATGCCCTCAGGGGCCTGGTTGGCGATGCCTATCCAGGTCAGGAAGATGGGGAGCAGGTAGCCCACCAGGCTGCCGGCATTGCACAGGAAACTCTGGATGGAATATGCCTTGGCCTTCTGCTGTTCGTTGACCAGATCGCCCACCATCATCTTGAATGGCTGCATAGCCACGTTGATGCTGGTGTCCAGGAAGATGAGTGAGAACAGTCCGAACCACATCGCCATATTCAGCCCCAGGAAAATACGGGTGGAGAAGTGCAGGCTGCCGGCGTTGGGCAAAAAGGCCATTACCAGTACGGCGATGATGGCGCCCACCAGCAGGTAGGGTTTGCGGCGGCCCATACGGCACCAGGTGCGGTCGCTCCACTTGCCTATCAGCGGCTGGACAATCATACCCATCAGAGGCGGAAGTATCCAGAAAAAACTCAATTGGTGCGGGTCGGCGCCCAGGGTGGCGAATATGCGCGAAATGTTTGCGCTCTGCAGCGCGTATGCAATCTGGACTCCGAAATAGCCGAAGTTAAGATTGAAAAGCTGCTTATTGCTTAAGTTACGATTTTTCATTTTTTGGCGAAAAAAGCTAACAAAGCTAAATTAATTATATTTAACTTCCAAATGATGTGGATTAAACGCCTCGTTTTGCATCAAAAATCATCGTCCTGATGCGCTCGCAGAGAGATTTGTCTGCAATTAACTGCTCCACAGTCTTGTGCATACGCCACCGCCAGTAGTGGCGGGGATTGGCGGGAATGTTGATGCGCTCGTCGGCGGGGTCACCCTCGTAGCGGACTCTTGCGTCTGTGGCCAGCCAGTCCTGCAGCGGCAATATCGCCAGCATCGCCGCGGAGTTGAGGTGTGCACGGATAATGATTTCGGCCGCCCACGGTTCGCAGAAATAGGGGGCGTCGCCCTCACAGTGCATCATAGTGTTGAAATACCGCTGCGTTTGTGCGCGGTCCTCTTCCCACCAGGCCCTCAGGGGCGATGTGTCGTGGGTGCCGGTGGCGCATACGCAGTAATAGGGATAATCGGCGGGGTTGGCAAAGTCCTCTTTCGGGTCCTTCGGCATCCGCTGGATTTCCAGACTCAGGATGTTGAGTTCGTCCATAACGGAGGCGACGCAGCCGGGAATCATACCCAGGTCCTCACCGCAGCAGAGCATATCCGTGGAACGGATCAGGCTGGGGAGTTTCTTCATAGCGCTTTCGCGCCAGAACTCATCGTGGCGGTGGTAGAAAAAGTCGTTGTAGAGAGCGTTGAAACTGTCTTTCTTCCACTGTTCCAGCTTTTCATAGGCTGCTGTGAACTGGGCGCTGATGCGGGGATGCCAGAAATTTTTCTTGCGCGGGTCCTCTACGAACAGGACGTCGGTTTCGCCCTCGCCCGGGGTTACATAGGCACCCTTTGAGACATCGAATCCCTTTTCTTTAAGTTCCTGTGCGCTGTAGGGCAGGGCGGGGGCGAAGTGTCCCATAAGGCCGCTGCGGTATTTAGCGGGAATCTCCCAGATGCGGAAGAAACCGAGGATGTGGTCTATCCGGTAGGCGTCGAAATACTCGCTCATCTTTTTCAGGCGGGCTCTCCACCAGGCAAAGCCGTCCCGGGCCATACGGTCCCAGTTGTAGGTGGGGAAACCCCAGTTCTGGCCGTCGGCGCTGAAGGCATCCGGCGGGGCCCCGGCCTGCATATCCAGGTTGAACAGGTCGGGATTTGTCCAGGCATCGGCGCTGGTTGGGCTGACGCCGATGGGAAGGTCGCCTTTTATGGCCACCCGGTGAGAATGGGCGTAAGAGACTGCATCCTTGAGCTGGGCGTCCAGAAGATATTGCAGCCAGCACCAGAAGGCGACCTCGCCCTGGTGGGCAGTTGCGTAGGCGTCGGCCTTTTTGCGGGTGTATTTTTTGTCGGGGCCCCATTTGCGCCAGTCCACCGTTCCGTGCTCGTCGCGAAGGCAGCAGAACACGGCGTAGGGGAGCAGCCAGGCGTCGTTTTCTTTGACAAAACGACAGTATCCGGAATCCTCTGCCAGTTTGGGCGCCTTGGTCTCGAATACCTTTTTCAGAAGCCGCATTTTTTCGCCGTTTACCTTTTCGTAATCGACCTTTGGCAGGGAGTTGAGTTCTGCCTGCAGTTCTTTGTAGGCCTTGGTTTGCTTAACTCCGGCATCTGGCAGGTAGATGAACTGGGGATGCAGGGCAAACGAACTGGCTGCGTTGTAGGGATACGAATCCTGCCAGGTGCCGGTCATGGATGTGTCGTTGACCGGCAGCAACTGTATGAAATTCTGCCCGGTGGACACAGCCCAGTCCACCAGCTTTTTGATGTCGTGGAATTCGCCCACGCCGAAACTGTCTTCGGTGCGGATGGAAAAGACGGGAATCGCCACCCCGGCGCCTTTGTAGGGAGCCACGGCGAACTGCGGCCGGACATCTTCCTGGGCCGATACCAGGCCTGACGACGGGGCGGTGATGTGCCGGTTGGGGCCCGTCTCCCAAGCCACAATCCTGCCGGATGCGGTATCCATCAGCACATACTTGTATTCGACAGGTTCCGAGGTCCGGAAGCACAACTGCCATCGGGGAAAACGGCGGTCGTCCATAGGCACGGCTTTCTTCCATTTTCCAAGAGCCTTGCAACTGCCTGTGACAGCCAGTGTCAGGCCGGGACGGATATCGGCCGCGGATGTACGCAGCAGCACGTTCCCCTCATTTGCCGATAATGTGGAGGGGTTGCGTTGGAAGATAATCTCCCTGAGTGCGGCGCTCCAGAAAGCGCTGTCGTCGGGGCGGTCTGTCCACAGGTCGCGCACCTCGGCACCTGAAGCCTTCGCGGCATCTTCGGGAAGAAGCAGGGTGTGCGGGCGCCACTCGGCGCGGACTGTGTGGCCGTCGCGAACCACCTCATAAGTGTATTCCTGCCCCGGATGGATCTGCGTAGCCTTCAAGGCGGTCTTCCACAGGCCGCCCCCCGCGTAATCCATCGTATGCCGTTTCTTGCCGGCGACAAGCGCCAGGCTCTCGCCCCAGGCGGTATAGTAATTCAAAAGGAAATGAATGGTCATAGGCGTTCTTTTGTGAGTTGCGTTAAACAAATATAGTAAAATCCCGTGACTCGCCAAAGGATTGTTAAGCAGCGCTATTGCGCAATAAATAAATTCGTTATAACTTTACCCGAAACAAACCATAATCCAAGGATATGAAAAGACTACTTTCCCTCGCTTTGGTGACTGCATGTGCGCTCGCCCTGGCGGCTTCGTGTGCCAAGCCGGAACCTCAGATAGATATCGATATGTCCCACGACTTTTCCGTGTCGGGCCTCAGCGAGACCATTACGCTCTCGTTTATCTCCAACACAGACTGGGTGGTGTCCTCTTCCGAAAACTGGTGCAAACCTTCCCCCGCGGCTGGTTCCGGAAGCGGCAAGACAGCCAATGTCACACTCTCCGTTGCCCCGAACCCCAGCTATGAGCCCCGTTCGGCGAAAATCACCATCAAGGCGGGCGACGTTGAGAAGACCGTGACCCTGAAGCAAGATCCCGCCATCGGCATCCTGGTTGACAATGCAACGGTAGAAGTACCTGCGGAAGGTGGCCGTATCTCAATCCCTATCAAGTCAAATATCGACTATGCCATTAACGCTTCTGACAATTGGATAACAATCAGTAACGCCTCATCTGTACCACCGACCCTCCAAGACCATCTGATAGACTATGTCATAGAGTTGCACTGTGCCGGCAATCCCACAGGAGAGATGCGTACAGCCACTGTCACCCTGGAAGGCCCTTACGGTGTGGCGGCCACAATCACCGTGGTCCAGCTGGGGAGCGACAAGATCACCATCAATTATATCTGGAATTCGCAGGACGACACCAAAATCGAAAACCGCCAGATTGAAGCCAGATACTCAAACTGGAGTGCGAATATTGGTTGTTACTATACGGCCATTGTCACACTGGACACACCCGACCCGGATTTGGTCTTACTCCCCTCAGATGACGCCAAGGATTGGATCAGCGAGAGTTATGATTCATATTATTCCCCGACGACCGGAGAGTACTCCATATATTTTCAAGTCGCAGCAAATACCGAGAATGCGCCCAGGACCGGGCACTTTCGCATCGCTACCCGTGACGGCAGCGAAAAGAGTGCGGAGATAACGGTAAACCAGACAGCCCTCCCGGATCACGCGATATATCTTGGAACGGAGGTGTATTGGCACGAATTCAATCTGGGTGCCGGTTCGCCGGAAGAACTTGGCGATTATTATGCCTGGGGGGAGCTGGAAACCAAAACGGCTTATACCTGGGATAATTATAATTGCGCCGGCGGCGACAAGTATTCCAAAGTTGACCGTTCAAACGGCGGCTATTCCTATACCCCTAATCTGTGGAACGAACACGACCCCTCCAGTCAACAGCTGAGCCCCGAGTTTGTCAGATTCGGCGCGCATTGGGGGATGCCCTATCCTTATGAAGTCCAGCAATTGCTGGACACCCGGAACAGCCCCGAAACCCATAAATGGGAATGGAAGACAAAGGGTGGTGTCCGCGGCTGGGAAATCACATACCTTGTAAACGGCAAGTCCATTTTCCTGCCAGCCGGAGGCTATAAGTGGGGCGATGCCCTGGAGCACCCGGAACTTGGCATGTACTGGACAAAGGAGGCAGTGTTCGCCAATCAAGGGACGCCAAGTGTGTCTGCCACGAATCTGTCCCGTTATTTGCGGTTTGGACCCGGTACGGACGGTGAAGTTGCCATTTATGAAGACGGTCAACGTGCCGCAGGTATGCTGATCCGCCCCGTGACCCGGTAAGCCTTGGCGGCAAAAATTAGTTTTATTGCTTAAATTTTTAAACCTTTGCAGTTCGGATACATTTCCGGACTGCTTTTTTATGAATACACTTTTCGATAAGATTTGGGACTCTCACGTCGTGCAGATTGTAGAGGACGGTCCCACACAACTTTATATAGACCGGCTCTATTGCCACGAAGTGACTACACCTCAGGCATTTGATGGCATGCGCGAGCGCGGCGTGAGGCCGCTCAGACCCTCGCAGATCGTATGTATGCCGGACCACAATACCCCCACCCACGACCAGGACAAACCCATAGAGGACCCGGTTTCTAAAAAGCAGGTGGACACCCTGGCCGCCAATGCGGCCGAGTTCGGCCTGACACACTACGGGATGATGGATAAGCGCAACGGTATTATCCACGTCGTAGGGCCCGAGAGGGGTCTTTCGCTGCCTGGTATGACCATCGTTTGCGGTGACAGCCACACCTCCACCCACGGAGCCGTGGGCGCGGTTGCCTTTGGAATCGGAACCAGCGAGGTGGAGATGGTGATGGCTTCGCAGTGCATCTTGCAGCAAAAGCCCAAATCCATGCGCATCCGCGTAGAGGGCAAGTTGGGCAAAGGTGTCACCGCAAAAGACGTGGCCCTGTACATAATGAGCAAAATGTCCACCAGCGGCGCTACGGGATACTTTGTGGAGTATGCCGGCAGCGTGGTTCGCGATCTCTCGATGGAGGGGCGCCTTACACTTTGTAACCTCTCGATAGAGATGGGTGCCCGCGGCGGTTTCGTCGCTCCCGACGAGAAGACGTTCGAGTATCTCAAAGGCCGCGAGCACGCTCCCAAGGGCGCCGACTGGGACAAGGCGGTGGCATATTGGAAGACACTCCGCAGCGGAGACGACGCGGTGTTTGACCGCGAAGTTGTTTATGATGCAGCCGACATCACCCCTATGGTGACCTACGGCACCAATCCCGGAATGGGAATGGGCATCGGCAGCACAATTCCGGCGCTGGACAGCGTTCCCGAGAGCGGCCGGGCATCGCTGCTGCGTTCGCTGAATTATATGGGCTTCGAACCAGGCGAAAAGATGCTGGGCAAGAAGGTCGACTATGTTTTCTGCGGCAGCTGCACCAACGGCCGCATAGAAGACTTCCGCGCGTTTGCCGGCATCGTCG